>CAZHLQ010000242.1:0-1668 GCA_964533235.1 uncultured Gudongella sp.
AAAAAAACCTGTAATAAATCTAGGGCAACTTGGCTGTTTTGATGAGCATGGAATATTTCCATTTAACATTCTAAAAGAAGAAAATAAAATACTTGCTTATACGACAGGATGGAGTAGGCGAGTTTCAGTTTCAGCAGACGCATCTATCGGGTTAGCGATAAGTTATGACAACGGCTTAACTTTTGAAAAATATGGCAATGGCCCTATTATGTCTGCATCATTAAAAGAACCATTTTTAGTTGGAGATGCATTCGTAAAAAAATACGATAATACTTTCCATATGTGGTATATATACGGAACACACTGGATTCAAAGCAAAGAAAATACCCCACCAGACAGAGTATATAAAATCGCCCATGCCACATCAATCAATGCTATCGACTGGGACAGAAATAGCAAATTAATTATTCCAGACAAGTTAGATAGCAATGAATGCCAAGCATTGCCAACAGTGTTAAAGATAAGGGAGAAGTATCATATGTACTTCTGCTATCGACCTGCATATGGATTTAGAGAAAAAAACCATTTATCCTATAGATTAGGTTATGCGTATTCAGACGACTTAAAAACCTGGATACGTGATGATGAAAAAGCAGGGATTGATATCTCAAGCAATGGATGGGATAGCGAAATGCAGAGCTATCCACATCTATTTGAATGTGATGGAATCATCTATATGCTTTATAATGGAAATGAATTCGGAAGGTATGGATTTGGTCTTGCGACACTTGTGCAGCAATAGTATTATTAATACGGAGGTTTTATGAAAAAAATCCGCGATTACGATAATGAGTTTAAAGATTCAGACAATAAATATGGAGGAAGAAAATATGCTTATTCATTCGACTATGATGTGCTACATCACTACATGATCGAATCATTTAAGCCATTTTTTCTTCCCGGAAAATTATTAGAGCTAGGAAGTTTTCAAGGAGCTTTTACATCTCGCCTAACAAAATATTTTGAAAAAATTACCTGTGTAGAGGCCTCTAAAATCGCAATAGACGAAGCTCGGGTAAAACTTGATAAAAAAGTAAAATTTGAGCATGGCATTTTTGAAACCATCAGTCTACCCGAACACTATGAAAACATAGTGCTCACTCATGTTTTAGAGCATCTAGATGATCCAGTAACAATATTAAAAAGAATAAACAATGAATGGTTAGCTGATAATGGAAGGCTATTTCTTGCTTGCCCTAATGCAAATGCTCCATCTAGGCAGATCGCTGTTAAAATGGGACTAATACCCAATAATAATGCAGTGACTCCCGCTGAGGCCGAGCATGGCCATCGCTGTACATATGCTCTAGACACGCTAGAACGCGATGCTACAGCTGCTGGTCTAAAGGTAATTCATCGTTCTGGAATATTTTTCAAGGCTTTTGCTAATTTTCAATGGGATAAAATACTAGAAACTGATATCGTATCTCAAGAATACTTAGATGGCTGTTATGCACTTGGGCAGCAATACCCTGATTTATGTGCAAGTATATTTTTAATATGTGAAAAAGGAAAATAAATTCACAAGATTAATGTGTAGTTTGAGGTTGGCGCAAATCACAATCGCTTTGCGCCAACCTTAAGTAACAACGGTATTAATGCCTCTGAATAAAAGTATTTTCTTCCTTATAGAAAATATCTTCCGGCTTAATTTCAAAGTTCATTAAC
>CAZHLQ010000243.1:0-3148 GCA_964533235.1 uncultured Gudongella sp.
GTAGAGAGATGAAAGAACTTGCCAGCAACAGCAAAATAACCCAAAAGCAAGCAGTTAAAATTCTCAATAGATTCAGAAGGACCAACTTACTGGACGAAGTGTCTGTTGAAAAGTTTCTTGATTATGCAGCAAAAGTATTTGCTGATTCAAACTACGCCGGGTTTCTTGACAAAATGCAAAGCAAGAGGGAGACAGCGAGAGTAAACCTTCGAGACAAGGTCGGAAATGCTACGTCGTTTATCGAGCTTGCAACCAATGTACTATCACTCAAACCGGAGATAATCACACGCCGGGCCATGCCGTATTACTCCAAAATTCTTAATATCCTTGGAAGCGACAAATCTGTTTTGCCACTCGAGGATAGAGAACAGATGATGGAGGATATGCTCTACATTATGAAAGAAGTTGAGATGGCTTATAATATGGCGCTTGACCTTGCTATCCGATTCGAAGAATACGAGGATAAGGTGTATAGCGAAAAAACCGGTGATGTAATCTTTGGACAAACCATCAAAAAGATGTTGGCACCTCAGGTTGATGCAGACGGGAATGCAACTCCTGGCGTTATCGACTATGGAGAATACGAGATAATGGAGCGATTCAGAGCCACCATTCTGGAGGAATACTACAACGTTGGCAAAACAAGCGAGGAATATAAGCGCGCAAGTCAGGAGCAGAAAGATGAGGCAAACAGACAAAGAGCGAAGCAGGAGGAAAATACCCGCAAGCGACTGATTTACACTATCATCAAATCAGAAGTAACCGAGGATGAGCTTGTCAATAAAGAGTCAAAACGCTCGGCACGCGAACTGATAGACCTGATTAAAAAGCGGGCATACCTGGAACGCATGTCAACGACGGACCTTAAAATTCTCAGTGCTGTTTTATCGAACATTGAGGATGGTTTCTATCCTCACTCCGCTCAAAAAATGAAAGAGCGACTCAAAGCAATCGGCAAAGCCATTGATGCTGTCAACGCATTTGAGAATATAAAGATGGGCAAGCTAAGTGGTATCAGAGCCAGGGTAAGAAGTAAATTCACCAAAAACGAATCCGCATACTACCACCTGATTGTCAGCAACCCAATGGCTATTATTGACGAAGCGCTTGGCAATTTCAAGGGTCGGGATGTGTACAATGCATTTATCCGGGATATAGCATCTGCTTACTCGGTGTACAAATCGGAGTACGATGACATTCAGACCATGCTGGACAAGTCGCTTGATGCACTGGCAAAAGAAAACAACGGACAAATCAACAAGATAGTCGCTCGTCAGTTCCTTATGATGTCTTATGCATTGCAACGCGAGTATGAGAATAACCTTGGCAATAGTCAGGTTGTTAGTCCGTTTGCTACTATTGAGGAAACTATTAAAGCTGCTATTGGTGATGTAAGTTATTACGGCGCAAGAGAAGCCAAGATATTGCAGGATATTCTTGATAACTTTGGCGAGACTAATAATGTCACGCTTAATGCTGATGCAATATACGACACAATGACTCCGGTTGAGAAAGATATGGTGGACAATATCCTACCAAAAATCAATGCTTCGCTGGCGCCAAAAGCATCGTACACTGCCGGCGTGCTGCGGGATAATGCTATTGGTCTTTTGAACAACTACATCCACCACACTGTGCTTGGTGTCGGAAAGCGCGCTAATCAGGCAACTATCGAGAACCAGGCATTGTCCGAGGTGAATAAGTTTATGAACTCAATGAACGTTTCAACGAGGTCAAAACTGCTTACCGAGCGTGATGGAAAGGTTCACCCGATTATGTTTAATATTTACGCTGCGGCTTCTGCCAGCGCAAAAAGCGTTTTGCTTGACTACCATATGACGGAGCCAGCCCGGGTGATGAACCGGACCACACATAACGTTCTCAAAGAAATGAGGCTGCGTGAGAACGAGTCCCACAAGAGACAGAAGGAAGGCGCAAATCCGGAGACAGAGCAGGCAGTTCGCGATAAAATTAAACAGGTCCGTGAGATAATGGGCGCTGTCGATACGGCTGTTGAGCAGACGCTGCGCAATACTGTAATCTCTGCTCTTGGTCATGAGACAAATCTCGAGAGAGCTCTGAACGAAGTTGTGAAGCAAGGTGTTCGCTCTATGCTTGGTAGTATAAGAAGGTCGTTGATGCAGGAGCTTGGCTCGAATATGCTTTATCTTGCCAAGTATGCTGATGTGTCGAAAGAGGCATTAAGCGAGCACATGAGGGATTATGTCTATGCGCATACCGGTCGATATATAATGGAGAATCTAAATGCAGCAAACACGCAGAGATTGTACCCATCCGGGACGATTAGTGGAAGCGCCATAGAGCAAACTCAAATAGGTAGGTATTATGGTATGAAACAGGGACGTACCGTTAATCCGGTAGTTAATGCTTTATTAACAATCCATAACAACTCTACAAAAAAGATTAAGAACTTTGCTGAGACTACTGCTGATGTGCTAATCTCAACACCGGATAAATTCCTGTCCCGCCAGATATGGTTCGGAGCTCTTGGTATTGAGTTTAAAAGGCTCACCGGAGAAAAGATTAATCTGGATAAGATTGCCGAGAACAATGAGGAATATATGAGTCTGCATGCAGAGCACTTACAGGCCGCTAAGAATTATGCTGACCTCCAGTCAATACGCGCATCGGCGACCGATAACCCATTCCTTGGTATCATTAAAACAACCATAGAGCCGGCATCAAAGAACTGGGCAATGACGTTCATTAAGACGTTTGATAAATTCCTCATCCGGTTCCAGATATTCGAGTTCACTGCAGCTCGCGCCGGTATTGTGTCGGCCATGGGTAATGGCATGTTATCAAGGGGTGAAGGGTTGAGACTGCTGGCTGCCGTGATGCTCCGCTCAATGGGATACACCACGCTCGGCATCCTTACCAAACAAATGATGACGAATCTCATCGTGTCAATGTATGGCCTTAAAGGTGATGACGAGGAAAGCGACAAGACGGTAGGGCAGGCGCTGAAACAAGGGTTTGCAACAGCATTTACGTCGTTTATCTTTGGACGTAACCTTGGTAACATGTGGAGGGGTTCGGTGAATTACCCGATAGAGCTGTTGAATCAGAAATATTTTAGCGGGATTACCCGTGGAGACAGAGAGTACGATATGTTCAAAGACCCGAT
>CAZHLQ010000244.1:0-4578 GCA_964533235.1 uncultured Gudongella sp.
CTCTTATATATTACCCATTATTTCATTAAACTGACATTTCTATGTTTTTTGTCAAAAAAGGTCTGCATTTCTGCAGACCATGATCATATCACCGTTTACTTCATAAATTTTTCTTGGTACACCTCAAGAGCTTTTTTCACAATCTCCATAGATCTTCTAAGGTCTTCACCCTTCAGCACGTAGGCTATCCTGGCTTCATCCTTACCATAACCCTCTGATCCATAGAAGCTTGCAACAGGAGCCATCATTACAGTCTCACCATTGTCCTCAAACTCTCCCAGCATCCAGATGATGAATTTTTCAACATCATCCACTGGGAATTTGACTATAACATAGAATGCTCCTCTTGGGATTTCACACACTACTCCCGGGATCTCTTTGATCGCCTTGTAGAGAATATCTCTCCTATTCTGATACTCCTTATTGACCTCCTGGAAGTAGCTGTCCGGAGTTGATCTATACAGCTCAACTGCACCGATCTGATCCATTTTCGGCCCTGATGCTCTTGCCTGAGCAAGCTTTGAAACGCTCTCAAGCACCTTCTTGTTTTTTGTAGCTACAGAGCCTATCCTTGCACCACATGCACTGAAGCGCTTTGAGATGGAGTCGATTATTATTACGTTTTCTTCTATCCCAGGTATACTTGCAAAGCTTATGAATTCAAGTCCGTCATAGCAAAACTCTCTGTAGACCTCATCAGCTATGACGTATAGACCATATTCCTTAGCGATCTCACCAAGCATCTCGATCTCCTCTCTGGAGTAGACTGCACCAGTTGGATTCCCCGGATTAGAAACCAGGATCGCTCTTGTCTTAGGACCTATAAGCTTTACTATTTCCACTTTTTCAGGAAGCTTGAATCCGTTCTCGGCGATCGTCAAGAAAGGTTTGATTTTCACTCCAACTGGAGTGGATATACCGTTGTAGTTTGTATAATATGGTTCAGGAGCTATCAGCTCATCACCAAAATCTGCTATAGTCATAATGGCAAATAATAGAGCCTCAGATCCCCCTGTAGTTATTATTACCTCTTCTGCATTGAAATCTAATCCACATTTTCTGTAATATTCTGCAGTTGCCTCTCTAAGCTCAGGTATTCCTTCAGAAAGAGGATAATCAACAATTTTACCTTCATACTCTCTTAGAGCTCTAAAGAAGCCGTCGGGAGTATCTATATCAGGCTGTCCAACATTTAGATGATATACCTTGATGCCCCTCTTTTTTGTTGCCTGAGCTATTGGTGTCAGCTTTCTGATTGGAGACCATTGCATACTGTTAAGTCTTTCAGATATAAACATTCCGCACCTCCTAGTGTCCGCACCAATCAAGGATAGTAGCAGCTATAACTTTAGTAGTATCCTGGAGCATGTCGACATCTATATATTCATCAGCCTTATGAGCCATTCCCCCAGGTCCTGGCCCAAATACTATCGTCGGTATATTTCCATATCTTATCAATGCTCCAGCATCGGTACCCCATGGGGTTCCAATGATTTCTGGTTCCTTATCTTTGACAAGCTTGAAGTTTTCTACGATCGATCCCAGCAGCGGATGATCCATTGGAACACTTCCTGAATTCAGGCAGAAACCATACCACTCTATCTCCGGTAAATGATCTCTCAGCCATTCATCTTTCTTAGCTGCCTCATATATAGTTTCCTCAAGCTCCTTCTTTACTTGAGCAATGTCGTCGTCAGGTGAGAAGCTCATTCTTGCTTCCAGTACAACCTCATCAGGTACACTTGTAGGGAATACTCCTCCCTTTATTATCCCAATATTTATGCTGAAGGGAGACGGGTGATGGCTATATAGCGGATGCTTCTTATCTCTAATCATCCTTTTCTCATAAGAGTCTATTTCCTGGATCAGCATAGCTGCCTTGGATATTGCATTTACTCCCAGATAAGAGGTCGCTGCGTGAGCCATAAATCCTCTTATTCTAACTCTAAACCAGATTACTCCCATGGAAACCGGGCACACTCGGAGATCTGAAGGCTCTGAAATGATTGCTCCGTCGGCCCTGTAACCTCTGCTTATTAGAGAAAGGGTTCCTGCGCCTCCGGTCTCTTCACCTATTACACTCCCTATCAATACATCCCCTTTAAGACTAATATCTGCTTCCTTTATTGCCTTCATTGCCATCAGATAAGCAACGAGTGCACCCTTCATGTCATTGGCACCTCTGCCATAGACCTTTCCATCCTCATACTTGCCGCTCCAGGGATCATCTGTCCAATCATTCCCTCCTGCGGGAACTACATCCACATGTCCGTTCAGCAGCATCGATCTTCCTCCCCCAGAACCCTTTAAAACTCCAACAACATCTGGGCTTCCAGTATAGTCATTTCTTGCTGGCATGAAATCTGGGTTTATTTTCATGTCATCAGGCTTAGGCTCCCAGACATCCACCTCCATATCTAATAGCTTCAGCAATTCTGCATAATATAGCTGTGCTGATTCCTCATGTCCCATTACACTGGGGTGCTTCAGAAGTCCAGACAGGTATTTCACTGCCTCGTCCTTATTGCTGTCAATGATCTCTAACACTCTTGTTTTAGCATTCAAACGACTTCACCTCTCTCAATACAAATCCATTAGTGTACGCTGCCCTCCTGCCATCCAAGGTAGGATGACAGCCTCCTTGCCACTTCTTTTAGTTCTTTTTGTATTTCGTTTAGTTTTCCATCCGTCATTCTTATAGTAGCCCCACTTAGGCTAACTGCCGCTACGATTTCATTTCGATAATTCTTCAGTGGTACTGATATGCAGGTAAGTCCAGCACTATATTCCTCATCATCCAGGCTGTAGCCTCGAACTCTAATCAGTGATGTATCCTCTATAAGCTGATCTATATCCATAATGGTTTTTGATGTAAATTTCTCATATGGTCCTGATCCTAATAGCTTGACTAATTCTTCTCTGGTCATCTGAGATACAAGAGCCTTTCCCATGGCTGTAGCATGAAGTGCCTCTCTGGTCCCTATTTGTAGATTGGCAATAAGTGATGAAGTAGGATTGATTTTATGTATAGTAACTACGCTGTCATCAACTCTTACACCCATATTTACAGTTTCCTGAAACTTATCACACATAGCCTGAAGTATACTTGTATCCATTGTAAACAGGTTTCTTCTCCTAGGAATTGAATTCCCCAGTTCAAACAGCTTCCAGCTTAAATGATATCTCTTCGTCTCTTCATCCTGATGGATATAGCCTTTAGCCTCCATAGTCTCTATGATCCTATGGACAGTGCTTTTCCCAAGGTCAAGCTCTTTGCTTAGATCAGATATAGATATCCCATCACTGTAACGATTTCCAGTTAACAGCTCCACTATCTCAAAGGCTTTTTCTACTGTTTGAACAGGATATTTTGGAATTTTACTGTTGTCCATAGAATCAATCCTCTCTAAATAATGAGTCTGAAATCCCCCACTGCATACAGCTGTGGGGGAATACTGCTATGGTCTTGGTATAGACAGATCGTCCTTGTAGTCGTTGAATATAAGCCCGTAGTCGCTTTCGTCGCACCATTCTTTGCACACTTTAGCCATTTGAACCTTTAATTTAACCAGCTTGTTCAGTGGCTCGTCCTCATGCCATGCATTGTAAATATCCATTTCATTCTTTCCTGGCTCAAATTTAAAGTAGACAGGTGAGCATATCCTTGCTATCTCTGCTGAATCAACGTGTCTTTGAACATTACCCATGGAATCTACAAGGCTCATGTATACATCCATTGGAATATTAGTTGTGCTTCTTATAGATGCAAGCATAGGTAACGAAAGATCGGCAAGTGGATTGAAGCTGTCTGCTCCCATGTCCTCAAGCATCTTTGCTGCAATTGCATTTCCATGACCTGCAAATACTGAAACCTTGAACTTTACATCAGCAGGGATCACACCATCTGCTCTTAGCTTTGTAACAAGCAGCAATAGACTTTCGTCAGTTATGAGGAAGCCTCTGATACCTGCGTTAAGGCATCTGTCAAATTCTTTTAACCAAAGGTACATATTGTCCTGTCCTCTTAGTCTCATACCTGAAACATATCCCTCTGGAGTGGCATATTGCTTGCCGCCATCCCATGCTCTTGAAGCCATACAGTTTACCAGTGTTTCTATCTTTGCATCTGAAGCGATCTGAGCATAGTACTTAAGCTCAGCCTTGTCTAAAAATGCTGATCCTCCAACTGTACCAATAACTCTGTGTATTGGTACCTTTTGCTTATCTATCTCTTTTACAAGCATTTCATAATTCACTGCTCTCTCAATGCCTGTGATCTCCATTCTGTAGTGGGCTCCACCCTCAAAGGTCTTGGTGGATGTAGGCATATCGTACCTATCCTTCACAGGGTAATCTGTTTTAGTCTCTATATAATTCACAATATCTTTAAAAGCCATTTTCAACCTCCGAATTTTTGATAGTTATTTGTATTCCTCGAACAGCTTCTGGAAATTCTCCGGTGTATCCTTTATGTGGTATACGTGTTGATCCTCTGGGAATTTCTCTGTTTTAACATCTTCAACATACTCCTTGAAGGCATTGGTGATTATCTCCGCAACATTTGCATACTTCTTGACG
>CAZHLQ010000245.1:0-9183 GCA_964533235.1 uncultured Gudongella sp.
AGGTTCACAGCAGAGGGGCTATCTCTGTAGTTTACTCCTTCGGCGCCACCAAGTGGGCTCTCCCGCAATGATCATCCAAAATAATTCAGAATTTTCCATAAGATTTTGTTACATTTTTAACAACTCTGCAAGGTCATTATATCCTATCTCATTCAAGGTAGTCAATAGGAATATAGAAATATTTAATTGATAACATTAATCCTTAAATTTATCCAATACGTACATTGCAATATTACTTGCATGGTCT
Source organism: uncultured Gudongella sp. (assembly GCA_964533235.1). Taxonomy (GTDB): domain Bacteria; phylum Bacillota; class Clostridia; order Tissierellales; family Tissierellaceae; genus Gudongella. The sequence goes on from CAZHLQ010000245.1 coordinate 248, forward strand.
GAAACTCTTTCAAGGTTGCTTATAACATCGAGAAAAACAATTCCTGAGCCTGTACTGCAAAGCATTTTGTTAAGTCTGTCGATATGGTTTACCCTATTTTGCTTTTCCAGTCTGTCTACCTCGTCCTCAAGAATGAGAACTTGCCTTGCCATAGCTTCATCTGTCACTCTGTAGGCTTCAACCGAAATGCTGAAAACTTCCTCGCAAACATTAAACATTTCTTCAAGCTCTTCAATTGCTTGAGGTGTGAAGAATAGATTGTTGTCTGATTTATACTGAGCAAGCTCGGTGATGTTTTCAACGTGGTCTCCAACTCTCTCTATGTCACCTATTACATATAGCATAGCGTTTATATCGGAATGCTGTTCGTCAGTCAAAGGTGCATTAGAAAGCTGAACAAGATAATCTGTGATTTCTCTTTGAATTTTATTTATAGATTTTTCTCTTGCCAGTACTGCATCGACACCTTCAATTTTGTCTTCAAGCATTACCGTCCTACAGGCTCTCAGGTTCTCCAGCACAAGATTACCCATCCGAATGGTTTCTCTGCCTGCTTGGCCTAATGCTATTGAAGGAGTCTCAATAATACGCTTGTCCAGGTACTTTGATTCTGTCATATCTTCGTCGCTGCCGCCTGGTACCAGCCATTCTGCTGCCTTTACTATCCATGAAGCAAATGGGAATAGGATAATCGTATTTATAACATTAAAGGTTGTGTGAGCATTTGCAATTTGTCTAACAACATCATCAGGTGTGATCCTTGTAACAAATGCTTCAATTGGGTATCTTAGCAATGTCATGAAAATCAAGGTTCCAATTACCTTCATCAGCAAGTGGATCATGGCGGCTCTTTTGGCAGTTCTGCTTGCTCCAATACTTGAAATCAAGGCTGTAGTTGTGGTACCTATGTTTTCTCCAAACAGGATCGGGAATGCCATATTCATATTAACAAATCCCTGCCCTGCTAAAGCTTGTAAGAGTCCTACTGAAGCGGAGCTTGATTGAACAATAGTAGTAAGACCTAATCCTACCAGCATACCCATTACTGGATTATTTAGGCTCAAGATAATATTGGTGAAAGCTGGAAGCTCAGCCAACGGCTTCAATCCGTCTCCCATCATATCCATACCAATAAAAAGTATTCCAAAACCAATAAGTATTTCCGAATATGTCTTAGCCTTCTTATTCTTTGCACCTATCCATATTGCAACACCAATTGCAACTGCCAGTGGTGCCCAGTCAGTCAACTTAAAAGCAATCAATTGAGCAGTAATAGTAGTACCAATATTTGCTCCCATAATAACGCCTATCGCTTGTGGCAAGGTCATTATTCCTGCATTTACAAATCCAACCACCATAACTGTTGTAGCACTGCTGCTTTGAATAAGCATAGTCACAAAGGTTCCAACCAATATCCCTTTGAATCTGTTTGCGGTAAGCGCCTCAATCATCTTCTTCAGTTTATTCCCAGCAGCTTTTTCAAGACCATAGCCCATGATGTTCATTCCATATAAGAACAGCCCGAGTCCTCCCAATACTGGAAGTGCCAAATCCATATCGTCATCCTCCTTTTGTCTGAATCACCCAAATATATTAACATACATTGATGATTTTTGTACACCTAATTTATCAAGCTAACCCTGGAAATCCAATCTGTCTTAAAGCTTCAAAGATGATTATATTGGCTGAATTCGAGAGATTCAGGGATCTTGCGATGTTTTCTCTCATCGGTATTCTTATAGCTGTATCAAGATTCCTTGCTACCAGGTCTGGGGGCAATCCTTTTGTCTCCTTGCCAAATACGAAGAAGCTTTCATCCTGATAAGTAAACTCTGAGTATAACTTTTTTGCTTTCGTAGTTGCGTAGTAGAACGTTGATTCGGGATATTTCTCCAAGACTTCGTTAAAGCTGTCATAGTAGGTGATATCAACAAGATGCCAGTAATCTAGTCCTGATCTTTTAAGGTATTTATCGCTTACAGAAAATCCCAAGGGTCTTACCAGGTGCAGCTTAGTACCAGTAAGTGCACAGGTCCTTGCTATACTTCCAGTGTTGTGAGGGATCTCCGGTTCCACTAGTACAATATTAAGTGCCATTGCATTCTCCCATCAAAGTGCGAATTTTTCTATGGCAAGTGCAACTCCATCCTTGTCATTGCAGCTTGTCACGAAATCGGCATGCTGTTTCAATATAGCTTCAGCATTATCCATTGCTACGCCTACGCCAGCCATTTTTATCATTGAAAGGTCATTTTCATTATCGCCTATTGCCATGACCTCATCTTTACTTATTCTCAGTTTATTGCACAGTATCTCAATTGCAGAGCCCTTGGATACGCCCTTATCCATGACCTCAAGATTGTCTCTCCAGCTTTTAGAGATCTCAATTGAACCATACTCATTAAGTCTGTCCCTCAAGCTTATAAGCTTTTCCTGATCTTTATCTATGAAAAGGAACTTATAGACCTTCAAATCCTTATTACTGGTTATGCTGTCTACTGATTCATAGAGGCTGATGTCTATAGATTGTCCCTTAAGCCTTTCAGTTGTTGGAGTGTAATAATCAACTATCTCCTTTACATAGGTTTTCGTAAAGAAGGTATCCTCATTATAAAAATGAAAATATATCCCCATCTCATTGCCTAGCTCCATCACTCTCTTTATGTCAGACTTGGAAATTGGCCGATCAACTATCTTCTTGAAGTCCTTGTCAACCACTACAGCTCCGTTGCAAGCTGCTATATAGCTGTCAAGCCCAAGGTCCCTGGAGTAGTATATTGCTGATTTCAAAACCCTCCCAGTAGCTATTACTACCTCTATACCTTTGTCTTTTGCCATTTTAATTGCTTTTCTATTTCGTTCTGTAAGCAGGTTCTGTTTATTCAACAGTGTCCCGTCCATGTCAATTGCGATAAGTTTTATGCTCATTTCAATCCTCCCAACAACATAAATATAACACAACAGAGAATAAAATAAAACACAAAGACCGGCTTTTGCCGGTCTATATTTTGCGAATTTCTGCAATTACCTCTTCAGTTTCTGATACTTCAACTAGTCCCTTAAGCCTCATTTCCTTCATCAGTCTCTCAGCTTCACCGCCCGTAAAATCATATTCACCGTCTGGTCTTAGTATTCTTATGACCTTGATGCCCTTATCCAGTGCGTCCATTGCAAGCTGGAGATTAATAAGGTTACCGCTTCCGATCGGTGTTGGAGAAATTACTACGATGTCTGAATCCATGATTTTTTCAAAAGCCTTTTTTGTAGATTTCTCGGATATCCCTGAAAATGGTTTTTCCTCTATTACCTGAAGTCTTAATGCTTTTGCGTGCTGCCAGTCAGAGTCTCCAACATTGATTACACCTAAGCTTAAGTAATGCCCCTCCTGGTTAAGTGTGTTCATAAGTTCGAGGCTTGTACCTCCACCACCGATTATGTGGATCCTTTTTCTCTCGGAGCCCAAGAGTCTTCTCTTTACCTCAATTGGAGTCACAGTAACATGACCGGTGTATCTGTTGGTCTCCACAACCACCTTCATCCCGTATGTGTTTTCTATTGACTCAGGTGTGATTACGGTCTCAGGACTTCCTTGATCTACTATCTCCCCGTCCTTCATCAACAGGATCCTATCTGAATACCTTGCTGCAAGATTGATATCGTGTATGACCAAAACTATGGCAAGCTCTTTCTCCGAATTGAGTCTTTTAAGGAGCTCAAGGATCTCTATCTGATGGTTGATATCAAGGTGAGAGGTAGGCTCATCCAGAAGCATGATCGAGGTATTCTGTGCCAATGCCTTTGCAATGAACACTCTCTGTCTTTCTCCTCCGGATATCTCAGTAATGAGGCTGTCCTTTATATGAAGTGTATTGGTTCTTTCCATAGCCTCATACGCAAGATCCATATCTAAAACATCTTCCTTGCCGAATCTTCCCAAAAAGGGATGACGCCCCATCAAAACAACCTCTTCTACCGTAAACTCAAAATCAAGGGAGGTATCCTGGGGCACCATAGCGATTCTTTGTGCTATCTCCTTTCGCTTATAGGTATCCAGTGGCTTGCCCATTAGGACTATTTCACCGCTGTCCGGGATATAAATATGGCTCAAGGTTTTTAATAAAGTCGATTTTCCCGAACCGTTAGGCCCAAGTATACTCATGAACTCTCCCTTTTTGACTTCCAGGCTCACATCGTTTACCACTGGTTTCCTGGTATAGGAATATACTATTCTGTTTGCTTCCAACACAGTCATAAGGTACACCCGACTTCCTAAAGTGATTTTTTCTTGCTTCTAAGCAGGAATATAAAAAATGGACCGCCAAATAGTGCAGTAATTATCCCTACAGGTATTTCGACTGGCGATATAGCTATTCTTGCTACTGTATCTGCAAATATCATGAATATCCCACCGCCAATTGCAGAGATTGGCAGAAGAATCCTATGGTCAGGGCCTGTAATTAGCCTTGCCATGTGGGGAATTATTAATCCCACAAATCCGATTATCCCACTTACAGATACGACAGTTGATGTCAGGAATGTTCCAATCAAAAGCACATATAGTTTTGTCCTTTCCACATTGACTCCCAGGGACTTTGCGGATTCCTCACCAGTCAGCATTATGTTTATGTCACGTGAAAAATACAAGAGCAATAAAATGCCCGAAAGTACAGGAATAGCAAGCGCTGTAACTGGAGTCCATCCCTTTCCAGCAAGGCTTCCCAGAGTCCAGTATATTATTTTTGTCATATCCTTATTGAATATTACCATAAGAAAAGACATAACAGCTGTTAGAAACTGACCTACGGCAACACCTGCCAGCAATAGCGTGGTTACGGGTACTTGGTTTTTTATCCTCCCGATATTATATACAAATGTAACTGCGATCAATGCACCGAGAAAAGCGGCAGCGGATATCCCTGAAAATCCAGCTATTTCAAAATCTAGCTTTGTGATTATGGCAATAGTGGCTCCGAGAGCAGCTCCAGATGATATTCCAAGAATGTAAGGATCTGACATTGGATTCTTAAGTAGTCCCTGGAAAGCACCTCCGGATATTGAAAGTGCAGCCCCTACAAGTACTCCAAGTAATACTCTTGGCAGTCTTACATTCCATATTATTGAATCAGCAGCAGAGGATATGCCTTCAGTACTAATAGAGCCCTTGAGGGCTGGTAGCCTTGATCCGACAACTCTGAAGGAGTCCATTATGCTTATGTCCGCCGAGCCTAAGGTGCTTGCAGCGCCTATACTAAATAGAAGTATGGCCAGCATAACTGCTGTTACCACCCCGTAGGAGCTCCTCTTGATTTTTCCCTTCATTATACTCACAGCCTTTACTCGATTTCAGGATGTATAGCCTTTATCAATATTTCAAGTGCTTCAATTATTCTTGGTCCAGGTCTTGACATGATATTTCCATCCAATAAATAGATTTGGTCATTTTTAACTGCTTCAATATTCTCAAAGCCAGGTCTCTCTTTTATAGACTCAACCGTCTTCTCCGGAAGATCATTAGCAGTCAGATATACCTGAGGATTTCGTTCAATCAACTGTTCAAGGTCGAATTGAGGGTATTCGCTTTCAGCATCACCAGCAACATTAACACCACCTGCCAGCTTTATCAGCTGATCTACAAATGAACCTGGACCTGCTGCCATCAAAGGTTCATGCCATATTTCATAGAAAACCGTCTTGGTTTCAAGACCCTGAATCTTCTCGATAAGCCCTGCTTCCTTCTCCAGCATTTCCTGCGTAAGTGCCTCTGCCTCAGTATTGTTTCCAGTGAGTATTCCTATCCTTTCAATGGTTTCAATTATCTCTTCAATGCTCTCAGGTTCAAAGCCAACGATCTGTATTCCTGCTTCAACCAGCCTTTGAGTTTCCTCTGTTATTCCATCTCCATAGTTGATTACCAAGTCCGGTTCAAGCTCGATTATCCTCTCCAGATTCATCCCGTTGAAATCACCAATTTTCTCAACCTGTAGAACCTCTTCAGGAAAATCGTCAAATGTAGTTACGCCAATGACTCTTCCTCCGGCTCCTATAGCATAGAGTATCTCAGTATTGCTTGGTGCCAGAGATATTATCCTTTGTGCAGGTCCTTCCAGCTTGATCTCATTACCAAAGTCATCCACCACAGAGATCCCCTCTGTTTCAGGAGTCTCTGCAGGTGTTTCCTGAGTGATTTCCTCTGCTTCTTCCTTCGGTGCACAGCCAGATAATAAGGATACTGCAAGTACCATAGCTAATATAAGTATGATCCAACTTTTTTTCAATATTTCTCTCTCCCTTCATTTATTAGAAAATAAAAAACCTGTCCGGGGACAGGCTGATATCGGCGTTTAAAATCCCTCCCTCCGAGGCAAAAACCATAGGCTTTTGCATACACAGGCAGATATCCTGACTTACGGATCATCCTAATTTCAGCGCCTTCCCGGTTTCCCAGTGGCATAAAGCTGATTTCGTTCCCGTTCACAGTAGCGGGGGCTGTAGTGGATTTTAACCACTTTCCCTTTTAAATCTCATAGAGATACCTATGCAATATATTTAGATGTCACGATCATATCAAAGTTCCGACTCTATGGCAATACCTCAGGTATAACTACATCATCAGGAGGTAGTACCGGAATTGGGTCAATCGTAATTGGTGGCTCAACTACCGGCTGAATAACAGGAGCAGGTCCTACTTTATAAATAAAATCTCTTTCCCTGTAGTAATCTGAGGATATCCTATCCCTACTTATTACCTCTCCATTCTTTATAATAGATTTATAGGTGCTGACCTTATAACCTGTTCTTCCCTCTTGGACAAGCTCTCTGGTTCCCGGTGGTAATGATGGATCCAGGTTTTCGTGTACCTTATATGGTATTGTTGAGTGAAGCTGTGTATCAATTTTCACTGTGTAATCTCTACCTTTAAGATCGCCATAGATATAAAAGTATACTCTGGCACCTATGACCTCTGAGTCAATATATATTGGATATTCAAAGTTGTTCTTAAACCTTAGGTCCAAATACCCGGTTGCAACTGCTCCATCAGTACCTCTGGGGACATAAGCAGGAGGCATTGAATGGGGATGTCTTTCTACTATCTCCAGATCTGCCAGAAGCAAAGCGTTATAAAGAGTGGTCGATGTCTGGCACACTCCGCCGCCCATTCCAGGAGTCAACTCTCCATTGAGGATTACCGGAGCTTCCTGGTAACCTGCCTCAGCTCTTCTGGGTCCTGTTGTCTCATTGTAGGACAACTCATCGCCTGGCATGAGAAGGATACCTTTAAAAGCATTTGCTGAGAGTCTGATGTTGTTGACTCTTCCAGGAGCACTCCCTTTAAAGCTTGTTGAGAATTCTGCTATCCTGCCATTTATTTTCTCGTAAAACTCAGTTTTTATCTCAGGCTCAATTATCTCGACTGGAAGCTGCACTCTTCCACCCTCAGGAATTGCAATCCTTGCATCCTTTTTTAATGTATCCAGATCAACTGCAGTTCCATTCACATGTTTGGTGACTTTTAGCTCTCCCTCAGCAAAATCAAATCCTGCGTCCACAGGTTCTCTCCTATACTTGTCTGCTATGGCATTCAACTCATAATCCAATCTAGCTTCGCTGAATAAAGCTTTTAGATCAAAATCTACAGGAGCATTCTCTAACTCCTGTATCCTCATAAACCTATCGATGATGCTGCCGCTTCTCCCTGCTTTGTAAGCTTCGTTAAGAGCGGTCTCATAATCATAGGTATACCCAAGCTTGGCATAGGAAATAAAGGTGTCTTCACCCGGGTATTCCTCGGACTCAATGACAATTCCTTTTTCGTTAAAGCCAATCTCAAGACTTTCTATCAGCTTACTTTCTGCCTGCTGTCTTGTAAGACCGCCTATTGGTATACCCGCTACTGATACGCCTTCATAATAACCATCTATATTGATTCTCCCATCCAGGTAGGTATATCCTCCAAATAAGGCTCCTGATATGACAAGCAGAACTACTATAGCTGCAACTAATCTTTTATCCATTTTTTATCTCCCTTTCGTAGTAGAGACACTCTGTATTTATTGGGCAAATCCCACATTCCGGCTTTCTTGCCTTGCAGATTCTCCTGCCATGAAAAATAAGCAGGTGATGGGCTTTGGTCCACATATTCCTTGGAATATTTTTCATCAGGTCTTCCTCAGTTTTTTCAACTGTCTTTGAATATGCGAGTCCTATTCTGTTAGATACCCGAAAAACATGGGTATCAACCGCAATTGCAGGAACTCCAAATGCGTTGCTTGCAACAACATTAGCTGTTTTTCTACCGACTCCAGGAAGAGTGATAAGCTGCTCAATAGTCTCTGGTATCATACCTGAGTATTCATTTATCAGGATCTCACATGTACTTATTATATTAGTGCTCTTTGAGTTTGAAAGCCCACAGGTCCTGATTCTTTTCTCAAGCTCAATCTGCCCAAGTGCTATATAGTCCTCAGGTGCCTTCAGTGCAGTAAAAAGCTCTGATGTGACCTTATTTACTCTGACATCCGTACATTGAGCTGATAAAATGGTCGCTATGAGTAACTCAAAGGGTGTTTTAAAGTCCAGCTCTGGTCCTGCATCAGGATACATTCCCAGTAGTTTTTCTAATACTTTTGCCATCTCTTTTTTTGTCAGTTTCTTTCTCATGACTTCACCTATAATATTTCTATACTTTGTGCTATGATCTCTACCCGCCCGTCCCCGTCTATAAATCTGATTACGCTTTGGATCATCTTTCTTGCATGATCGGGTTCAGAGGATACACATGCAAATCCAATTTCAGCAGCCTGCCAGCTGTCGAACATATCTACCTCGGCTACGGATATGTTGAATCTATGCTTTAGTCTTTCGATTATGCTTTTTAATACTTGTCTTTTGTCTTTTAAGGAACTGGCTTCAAATATTTCAAGTCTTATAGTACAAGC
>CAZHLQ010000246.1:0-5926 GCA_964533235.1 uncultured Gudongella sp.
GAATAGTTTCGGGATTATAACCATAGTATTTCTCATTATAAAGCCCTTTTGAACTTCTAAAATCAGGTATTCCGCTTTCTGTTGATACACCTGCCCCGCCTAGAAAGACAATGTTGTTGCTTTCATATATTCTTTTTTTAAGGGCATCCATCTGGTCCTTCATTATCTATCCTCTCCTACAATGTAGTCCTTAAGCGACCTCCTTACGCTTTCAACGAAGTCACTAGCTGCACCCCAGTCAAAATTGATAACCAACCCCTGTGAGCTTCCCGTGGATACTACTCTTAAGTCCGTTACCCCTTCAAGGTTGTCCAGGATGACTATCAGTGCAGCCCTGTTGCTGGATCTGAAGAAATATTTCTCAAATATCAGAGTTCCTGTCAGCTTTCCATTGCCTATGTCAAGGACCTCCTCGTGAACCAGCTCAGAGTTTTGTCCCTCCTTGATAAGCTCCATTGCCTGGATCAGCGGTAAGCTTACCTTGAAATCTATTTTACTCATTATGATCCTCCCCCTTGTCAGTTTTGATCCTGTAAATGAAGTAGTAGTGCTTGAAAAGATCTATTGCTACTAGCATTACCCTGAGCCACAGCTTGTCTACTGTGAAAATACTGAGCCATATCATTGTGGAAGACAGCGCTGAGAGCATAAGCTTAGTCCTCAAGGTCATGGAGCGTCTTTTTTCAAAGCTTTCCAGATTTTTTTTATACAGCTTTGTTGATCTGAACCACATACTGAACCTGTCAGAGCCCTTAGCAAGGAAAAAAGACCCCAGAAGAAGCAGCGGAGTTGTTGGAAGCAAAGGAACAAAGGCACCTACTGCTCCTATTGAAATCGATATAAATCCAAGTGATATATAAATAAGCTTCATCCAACCAATCCTTTATCCAAGTTTGCGAATCGTAATAAAATCCAGCATGATATGACTGTTCTGCTCAGACAGCTCTCTCAATGTCTTTACGACAGCTTTGCTGTAGGTCTCCTGGTCTGTCTCGTCGTGATCCTCCCAGTTGTAGACGTAAAGCTTAAAATCACTGGTAAGATGACTCATGGCGTCCCACATGGCGTCCAGATTATTGCCATGGTATTCCTCCAGCATTACCTTGCTCTTCATATATGGGTGAAAGGTTTCCTTGTCATGAAATTTTTTGAAGTCCAATAGAATTGTCCTCATGGCTTTCCTCCTAATACATTTTCTCAAAGGACTCATAATGATCCTCTGTGTAGAATATCAAACCATCATTTGAAAATACCAACCTCTCGCTGCCCCTGAAACCACCCTCATAATTAACGTCGCATTCAAAATAGGTCCTTCCTGATTCCTCAGGCAGAAGCTTCTCTCTGTTGCCGAATCTGTCTCCGCCAATTATCATCCTGTCTGTGACGTCCCACAGATTTCCTTTTTGGGGATCCCAACCAAGCTTGGATGCCTCTGATTTAGTGATGTAGTTATCAGGCAGCCTTCCATAGGTGTGCAGGAATAGTGCTACATCCTCGGGGGATGAATAATACCCGTCCTCATCAAGGTCAGGTATCTCCTGTGAATTCTCATCCGGATCCTCAGGCTCCTCAGACTCGCCATTCTCCTCCAACTGAGGCATTTCCACCTCTATCTTTTCCGGTTCCTCTACAACTGTACTGCATCCGGCAAATGTAGCAAGTGCTATCAATAAAATCAATAGGACCGAAAGCTTCCCTCTGTATTTATGCATCATCTTTATTCCTCCTGGTAATTGTCTCTTTACTTCTTACCCTTATGAAACCACAATGAAAACCAGCTTTATTATTCTGTTCCCAGCTTGAGATTTGTGGAATCCATATCTACGCTGTGGACTATGCTGTAAACAAAATCGTATAGGTATTCTGATTTGGTCTTAATGAAAAGCTTATATATCGGTGCTTCAAGAAGCTCCTCTTTTATAGGATATACTGTCCCTTCAAACTGCCTGAGATTAAGGTCCCTGACCATCTGAGCCATTTCTTCGATCTCATCCTCAGTATACATTCCAAGAAGCTCAAGCTCCTCCCTGGCTATGTTATATGGTCTTCTGCCAAATGTCTCCTGTGAGTAGCTCTTGAAATCAAGCAGATTAGGATCATCCTTTTTTTGCTCTCTTGCCCACGTTTCAACATCTACCCTCTGCTTGCTGTATTCAAATCCACCGTCAGCACTATATTCAAGGACCCCATACTGATGAGGATATACTATAAGAGCACTGTTAACTATGTCATAGACCTTGGTATCCTCGGAGTCGTCCCTCTTTATATCCTGGATATGGATATGGCCACTGAAGTTGATCTCTATTCCAAGCTCCCTGAAGAGCTCCACTGCATCCATAGTATTGCTTAAATACGTCCCATTTACATCCCGCGTGCTGTGCCTCATCAACGGATGGTGCATAACAGAGATCAGCTTGGCACCTCTTGAATTTGCCATCTCAGCACACTCCCTTATCCATTGGGCTGTTTCCTCTGTTATATATCCGTCACCTGTGGGCATGCTGAAGTCACCGAAATACTTATTTGAGTCGAGCATAAGGAGCCACAGATCCTCAGAGGGTGCTGCCAGATAGCTCAACGTTTTCTCGTCAAAGGATATCCCTTCATCGTATCCAAACCCGCCGTATATCTCCACAAAATCCTCATGAGTTATGTTCTCAGCTGAATACGGAGCACCTTCCTTGTAGCCGTTTGCCCAGATGCTCAATACATCGTGGTTTCCCGGGATGACATAAACCTTCGTACCAAGCTTCTCGATCTCTAAAAATCTCTTGGAAAGCTCCCTGTGATTCTCAGCCTCGCCATTATAGCTAAGGTCTCCGCTTAAGATCAGTATATCCGGTTTTTGAACCTTTATATCCTCATAAAAGGAATCCATTATCTCCTCTGAGTATAGAAGCTGCTTCCCGTCCCTTGTCACTGCAAAAGACTCAAAGCCCTCGCTAAAGTCTGTAAGGTTCTTGTCAAAATAGTGGAGATCAGTTGCTATAAAAATGCTGATGTCGCTGCCGGACTCGATGACAGCCTCTGAATCTACTCTGTTAAAGCCAATAAAAGCAATGACGGCAGCCAAACCAATTACTAATAAAAATGTCATCTTTCTCAGTTTCATGTAATACCTCATTTTAATTTTTTGCTCATCATTTTGTCTCATCGGTTGTCCGTGGACATGAATCGTGATAAGCTTAAGGATATTGTAGCACATGGAGGGCTGTTATGGATTATCAAAAGGTCGTTGAAGGTATATTTATAGAAAGACCAAATAGATTTATTGCAAGGGTCATGCTTCCTGAGGGAGAAGCTATCGCTCATGTAAAAAATACGGGAAGGTGCAAAGAGCTCCTTATACCTGGTGTAATAGTATATCTTGAGGACCATGGAGACAATACAACCAGAAAGACAAGATACTCACTTATTTCTGTCTGGAAGGGAGATATGCTTATAAATATGGATTCACAGGTGCCAAATGCCGTTGCAGCTGATGCTCTGGAAAAAGGCTTGATAACACAGCTTCCAAAGGTAGATTTGATTAAGAGAGAGAAAACCTTCGGCGATTCCAGGTTCGACATATATTATGAAAGTGGTGAACAGAAGGGCTTTCGTGAGGTCAAGGGAGTCACCCTTGAGGAGGATGGGATCGCAAGGTTTCCAGACGCCCCCACCATAAGGGGAACAAAACACATAATGGAGCTTATCAAGGCGAAGAATGAGGGCTATGAGGCCTCTATCCTGTTTCTTGTTCAGATGAAGGGACCTGCCCTCTTTGAGCCCAACAAAAAAATGGACCCTGAATTTGCAAATGCGGTCGAGCTTGCAAAGAGAAGTGGAGTCCAGATCCTAGTTTATGACTCAGTTGTGACGCCAAACAGCATAACGATTGGAAAACCAATAAATAACTATGCAGTCCGCTAAACAATAAGCGGACTGCACTTTTTTAGTTTCTTTCCAGCTTCAAGCCGGTTTCAATTCCATTTAGATCCTGCTTTTCAAAGTCTGAACCATCTGAAGAAATTATCTCAGTTGCAAGAGTTTCTGATTTAATGAAATCCTCATACCCTTTTACTGCTTCCTTCATAGTTTCGTCAGCGTCGTAGAATATCTTGATGGTATCAAGTATCTCGTAGCCGTTAGCCTTTCTCATCTGCTGAACCTTTGATATAAACTCTCTTGCGTAGCCCTCATCCAAAAGCTCCTTGGTAAGAGTTGTGTCCAGGATCACGAATAGGTTGTTTTCCATGACCACGTTAAAGCCTTCCTTTGAGGATATGGTCACCTGTACAAAATCCTTCACTATCTCGGTATCTGCTCCGTCAAGGTTCATCGTTACCTTACCTTCTCTTTCAAGAAGATCAGCAAGCTCCTTGGAGTCAGCCTCAGCCAATGCCTTTCCAAAGGACCTTATCTTAGAACCCAGAGTCGGCCCGGCTTCCTTGAAATTCGGCTTAAGTGAGTAGTTCATAAACTGTGAAAGGTCCTTTTCAAATACGACCTTTTTCACGTTAAGCTCCTCCATCATAAGCGGTACAAGGTCGCCTATAAGCTCCTCATATTTGCCGTCTATAACTACCTCGTTAAGCGGTTGTCTTACCTTGATCCTTACATTTTCCCTCGACGCTCTTCCAAGAGCCACAAGGTTTCTTACAAGATCCATTTTAGCCTCAAGGTTTTTGTCAATAAGCTCAGCTCTTGCCTCAGGATAATAGTCTATGTGGACTGATTCTCCATCAGTAAGGTTTCTGTAAAGCTCCTCTGAAATGAAAGGAACGAACGGTGCAATGATCTTGCAAAGGTCTACCATTATCTCATAGGTGGTGTTATAAACTGACTTCTTGTCGTCATCAAGCTGAGTTGACCAGAATCTTCTCCTGTTTCTCCTTATATACCAGTTTGAAAGGTCCTCAATTACAAACTCCTGGATCGCCCTTACTGTTCTTGTAAGCTCGAAGATGTCCATATTTTCTCTTGACTCACTTAAAAGAGTGTTGAACTTGGAAAGGATCCATCTGTCTATCTCAGGTCTTTCGTCATATGGCACAAAGAACTCACTTGGGTCTATGTCGTCAGTATTTGCATACATCGAGAAGAAGTTGTATACGTTTCTTATACTTCTGAAGAACTTGGACTCAACCTCCTTCAGGCCGTCCTCATCGAACTTGGTCGGGGTCCATGGAGGTGATACATAAATCAGGTACCATCTCAACACGTCAGCTCCATATCTGTCGAACAGATCAAATGGATCTACCGTATTTCCTCTTGATTTGGACATTTTCTTTCCTTCCTTGTCCAATACAAGGTCATTTACCAGTACATTCTTATATGGCGACTGCCCCATTACAAAGGTTGATATCGCTATAAGAGAATAGAACCAGCCTCTAGTCTGGTCGATCCCCTCGCAGATAAAGTCAGCAGGGAACAGCGTGTCAAAGTCGTCCTTGTGCTCAAATGGGTAGTGCTGTTGAGCAAACGGCATAGCGCCACTGTCGAACCAACAGTCGATTACATCCTTCTCCCTGGTCATTACTCCATCGCAATGAGGACAGTTGAAGTGGATGTCATCAACATATGGCCTGTGAAGATCTATATCAGGGCTTACTTCCTCTATTGCTCTGTCGATAAGCTCCTGTCTTGAGCCGACGCTGTCGGTATGCCCGCATTTGTCGCATCTCCATATTGGGAATGGAGTACCCCAATACCTGCTTCTGGATATTGCCCAGTCATTTACGTTCTCCAGCCAGTTTCCGAATCTCTTTTCGCCAACGAAGTCCGGGAACCAGTTGACGCTGTTGTTGTTCTCAACAAGCTTGTCCTTAAGCTTGGTCATCTCTATATACCAGGACGGCTTCGCATAATAGAGAAGCGGGGTCCTGCATCTCCAGCAGTGTGGATAGTTGTGATCCATCTTTTCCTTCTTGAACAGCTTGCCGTT
>CAZHLQ010000247.1:0-1931 GCA_964533235.1 uncultured Gudongella sp.
ACTCGGTGGTCGTCCGTTGCAAGAAGATATTCTGCGTTCTCGTATCGGTGATGCTGACGGTGAACCTACAGGCTTCTGCATGACTTGGGACGCATGGAACTATCTGAAAGCAACTGGTCAAATCTCTGGACAACGTGACAAGATTAAATTCGGTGAAGGCACTCCGTATGCTGGCACTGTCTTTAGTTGGTTGGAGTTCAAGATTCTGATCGAAGGAAGTAAATCGCAGATCAAAGAACTCTGTGCTGCAAAAGGCGTGAAGCCGAAAGCTCTGCGTTTGTGGTTGGAAGATCAATGCAACAAGAAAGGTGCGGAACTCGCACTCATCGCAGAAAAGCGTGCAATCGAAGCGAAGAAAGCAAAGACCGCGAAGAAAGCAAGCAAGTCCGATGACGATGATGACGACGCCGAAGACTGATCGTTTTTTGACCAGTCACTCTCGGAGTTGACGCGCTGGGGCGACCGTAGTATCATGGCACCGCCCCTGCGCCCCGGAGGTGCGCAACTGGTTACGCTGGTAGTTAAGGTTCCAGCCATAGTTAAAGGACGAGTGATGTATGTCGAATGACACTAAGCAGCACCTTGAGGATTTTGTAGAAGGTGCAATGTTCGATTACGGTTCGCACGTTGTTGAGAACCGCGCAATTCCCGATTACCGCGATGGACTGAAGCCTGTTCACCGCGCAATCCTTTGGTCGATGTACGAACTTGGATTGCACTACAATGTTCCGTATAAGAAAGCGGCGCGTACTGTTGGTGACGTGATCGGTAAGTATCACCCGCACGGCGACCAAGCGTGTTACGACGCGATGGTTACTCTGGCGAACTTCCTGCCAAATCTTGTTGATGGTTTCGGCAATTGGGGAACGTATGTCGATGATGCAGCGGCAATGCGTTACACAGAAGCGCGTCTGAGTGAGTTCAGTGACAAGTTCATTCTTGATCCGAAGTATCTCGCTGTTGTTCCTTACGTGAAGAACTTCTCCAACGATGCAGAGTGGCCGTTGTTCTTCCCTGCGAAACTGCCGGTCATTATGTTGACTGGTACTGTTCGCGCACCAGCGTTCGGTGTTGCCATCGGTATGCCGAGTTTCAAAATCGCTGGCGTTGTTAAGGCCGTTAAAGCTGTGTTGAACGGAGAAAAGGTTGGCCCGAAATGGCTCGCCAAGAATCTGGAAATCAACAGCAAGTATGGCGGGCGTGTTGTTAGCACACGCGATGAACTGATTGAGTTGTTCAAGACTGGTAAAGGCAGCGTGCGTTTCGTTGCTGAAACCCGTTATGATCGTGACCGCCGTGAACTGCTGATCGAATCCTGCTCGCCTTCATTCGGTTCCGCGAACACGATTGAAAGCAAGCTGGTGAAGTTCAAAGAAATGCCCGGCGTCAAAGATGTGAACGATGACAGTTCCGCAGGCACTGGCCCTTACAACATTCGCTACACAATCTCGTTCGGTCGCAACGTCGAAGATCATCAACTTGAAGGACTGATCGACAAGATCGAAAAAGAACTGACCGGCGCTCTGCAATTCAACGTCGGTTACACCAAACGCAAGAAGGAAGGCGGTGCCGACTTCGGTGAAACAAGCATCGTAGGATTGCTTGAGCGTTGGTGTGCATTCCGTGTGAAGCTGGAAGCCGCTGTGCTGAAAAAGCTGATCGCCGATCAAGAGAAACTTCTATACAGACAGGAACTGCTGGAGTTCGCTGTTGACCACTTGGAAGATATTTTCCAAGCGTTGAAATCGAAGAAAGACCCTGACGCTATCTTGATTAAGAAGTGGAAGAAGCCTGCCGAGTTCGTGAAAGAAATTCTCGACCTGCAAGCTCGCCGCCTCGCTAAGCTAGAACTCAATGAGATTCATGCGAAGCAAACCGAAATCAAGAAAGCGATCAAGGCTTTGAAGTCGGATCAAAAGAATCCGGCTGCT
>CAZHLQ010000248.1:0-4337 GCA_964533235.1 uncultured Gudongella sp.
CTGAAGTAGAAGTTTGCACTGTGATATCCGCCCATACTGCAGCCAGTGGTCATAAGGCCCCCCTGCCAGCCGCTGTGAGCCCATATAAAGGGCACCAGCTCATTAACTATATAGGAATCATACGCATTGTGCATCCTCGCCATATCACCAGGCCACATGCCCTTATTAAGCCAGCTTTCCTGATCTACGCTGTCGGGGGTATAGAACCTGACAACACCCTCCTCAATAAGGCTGCTGCAAGCCTCTATCATCCCAAAATCCTCATACTCATAAAAGCTGCCTCCAGATGATGGGAACACTATTATGGGTTTTCCTGCGTGTCCGTAGCTCTTAAATGCCATGGTCCTGCCAAGGCTGGAGCTGTAAAACTCGTGGTATTCTATTCTCATATATTTATCCTCCAAAACTAAAATAGTTCGCGTTCAAGAATGTATTCAGCAGCACTTCTTACAGCTTCAAAATCTGGAGATCTCAAAACATAAGAATAGTTGCCAAGTGCTCCGGAAAATACTGACGCGATCGGACCCTGGAAAACCAACAGCTCTGAGAATCTGTCTGCAATATCCTCGTTGCTGTGGACCTGCTTGGAACCAGGCTTATCCTTGATGCCCACAAACCCGCAGTAATACTTAGCCTCAGGCAGCTCTTCGAGCTCCTTACCGGTTACCATCATAGCATATCTTTTGAAAATATCGATATCATTAGCATAGTTGAACATGTCGATCGAAAGTCCGCCAGGAGGTCTTGCATTCACTTCAAGAGCAATAAGTTCTCCATCCTTCTTTCGGAAGAACTCTATGTGGAAGAATCTGCCTCTTAAGCGGAATGCTGCAATCGCAGCCTTGCCAAATTCCATAAGGTCCTCAGGGATCTGCCTTTGACTGTAATAGAATTGGTCCAGACCATCATTAACAGTCTCCATTACCCCAGTTCCAAATACGAAGGAGTTTACGAAAACAAGCTCGCCCTCTGCATCCACCAATCCATCGAAGGTATGTATCTCACCCTCAATAAACTCCTCCATGATATAGTCTACAGGAGGCTTGGTTTGGAAGAAGCTTTCAAGCTCCTCAAGACTTCTTATCTTGTATGTATTGGAAGCCCCCACGCCGCTGTCGGGCTTAGCACATACTGGATAGTCTACTTTTTTTATAAATTTAAGAGCTTCAGCAAGAGTCTTGACGACAGCACCCCTTGCAACAGGAACTCCAGCCCTTTTGAAGACCTCCTTCATCTTGGACTTTCTCTTTATTTTAGCCATATCTAGGTTCTTAAAGCCTTCAATGTTAAAATCAGTTCTAAGCCGTGCGTCCTGCTCTAGCCAGTACTCATTATGTGACTCAAGCCAGTCCAGCTTCCCATGCTTAAAGCTTAGAAATGCGCAAGCCTTAAACATCTGGTCATAGCTTTCCATATCTTCTACCCTGTAGTATTCAGTTAGTGCGGACTTCAGGCTTTCATCAAGGCTTTCATAGCTTTCAGATCCAACTCCGAGAACATTAACGCCCTCTGCTTTTAAGGCAATGGCGAAGCTTTTATAGTTCGAAGGGAAGTGTGGTGAAATAAATACGTAGTTCATAGCGATCTCCTTCCTTAGTGATAAAGTTTCAGGTATATTTCCAAATATTATATCACCTAAAAGCACGAAAGCAATATGAAATTATTTTAAATACATAACACTATCAAAATCAGTTTTCAGTAAGCTCACTCATCATCTCCCTGACTCTTGGCTCATCCTTGACATTTGTCAAGACCACAAGGTAGTCTTCAGCCTTTATTTCGGAATCACCATTGGGAGTTATATCTATTCCTTCACGTCTGATTGCAATTATTAGAGTACCAAAGGGCATTTCCAGATCCCTGACCTTCTTTCCTTCGATCGCTGAACCAAAATGCACAATGGTCTCAAAGGTTATCATCTTATATGAGTCTCTTTCTGATACCTCGGCTGCCTTAGCCTCCAGCTGCAGCTCCAGAAGCGATTCATATATTGGAGTGCTCTTAAGCAGGTCTGCTGTAACGTAAGCAGTGATGGAAACAACGGTAAGCGGCAGCAAATGGCTGAAGGATCCGGTCATTTCAATAAGTAGTATAATACCTGTTATAGGGGCTCTTACTATTGCGGTGAAAAAACCAGCCATAGCAAGGGCAACGAAGTTGAAAAATAGCTGAGGATCGATACCTGCGCCTCCTATAGCCAAGTTGCCAACTATGCCTCCAAGCAACGATCCCATTACAAGCAGCGGGAAGAATATACCTCCAGGTGCACCGGATCCAAAGCTTATCATAGAGAAAACAAACTTGACGGCGAGTACTATTATCAGCCACTGAAGGCTTGATGAAGGCCCAAGCTCCTCAATAATATGGTCACCTCCTCCAAGAACTATGGGGAATAGCAGACCAAATACTCCTGCGACAAGGAACGGCAGTATGAATTTCAGGTTAGTATTGTATGAGCCTAATTTCTTATACAGCTTCAACGATTTAATGACGATGAAATTATAAAAAGCTCCTGCTGAACCTACAACTACTCCAAGCACAAGGATAATCCAATAGTTACCAAGAGTAAAAGTATTATCAAGATTGAAGTGGAAAATCGGAGTAAGCCCAAAGAAGAAACTGGATACCAAGTCAGCGGCTACAGCCGATACTATAGTTGCAAGCAGAACTATTGGCGAGAAATACTTGAATACCTCCTCAAGAGCAAACATGACCCCAGCCAAAGGGGCATTGAACGCAGCGGACAATCCAGCGCTTGCACCGCTAGCTATAAGTATTTTCTTTTCAGTCCTGGTGGATGCTATCCTGTTCCCGACACCATGAGCAGTTGCAGCGCCTAGCTGGATGCTTGGACCTTCACGGCCAACGGACAAGCCTGCAAAAATTGCTATCAGTCCTCCTGCAAACTTTGCTAAGAGAGTAGAAAGCCAAGGATTTTTAAAATACCCCATAAGCTGACCTTTGACTTGGGGTATACCACTCCCACTGATAAGAGGATATTTAGTAACAAGCTGACCAACAAGCCAACCAAGAAATGAAAGCAAAAGGAATAATGGTCCTATAAGCAATGGATTAGACCTTGCAAAATCATACATCTTAAGGCTGAATTCACCAGCATATGTAAGGCATATCCTGTACAGAACAGTTACAAGGCCAGCACTTATGCCGACAACCATACTTTTTGCTATAATCTGTAGCTTTCTATTATGCGTATTAACTACCTTGTGATAATTATTGTTTGACATTTTATGACATCTCCTTTTCGACCATATAATTTTATCACAAATTTTTCAGATTTTCACAAAACTTTTCCCAATTGGGTATATATTACATGAAGATACAAGGGAAGTTAAAGATAGGAGGTAGCGTATGGACAGGATACTCGTTCAAATCGACGGCTCCCCAACATCCCGGAAAGCAGCAGACATGGCGATCGATATAGCCAGGAAGTATGGCAGTGAATTGATATTTATGACGGTCGCCAGAAGACCCGAAATAATCGGGACAGGCAGCAGCGGATATGGTGGTGCCTACAACATGGACATGCTGACAGAAGAGCTTGAAAAGCATCAGACAAAGATACTGGATGAATTTATCGAAAAGCTGGACTTGACCGGAATCAAGACCGAGAAAAGGATGTCAGTGGGAACTCCCGCAGAAGAAATAGCAGATGCGGCTGAAGAGCTGGGAGCAGACCTTATAGTAATAGGTAGAAGAGGCTACTCAAGGCTCAAAAGATTCTTCGTAGGTTCGGTTTCCCAAAGAGTTATATCAGAGTCACCTTGCCCAGTATTGGTAGTAAATGACGATGCAGCAGAGTGATACCCCGGAACCCTCCGGGGTTTTTTTATGTGAAATCCGGAGTGTTTTTAAGTTGTCTGTTTATCAAGAAACTGATAAACTAAGAGCATAAGAACAGGAGGGATCTATTATGGATATAAAGAGATACGGTAGCAACGGAAGATACTCAAGTGCTGTCGTACATAACAACGTATTGTACCTTTGCGGACAGACCTGCGATGAAGAGATAATGGACGTCAAATTCCAAACACAAGTGGTATTGAAGCAGATAGATCAGCTCTTGAACAGTCATGGATCAGACAAGGAGCATGTACTGTCAGCCACCATATACCTTAAGAACATCAAGGACTATGATGCAATGAACGAGGTGTGGGATGCCTGGGTAGCAGAAGGGCATGAGCCCGCAAGAGCCTGCGTGGAAGCAAAGCTTGCAGACGAGTCCATATTAGTCGAGATATCAATAATAGCTGCAACTAAGTAGGAAAGGCCGCAAGGCCTTTTTTTATTGAGTTTTGCTTATTTGATCAATACAGTGG
>CAZHLQ010000249.1:0-2293 GCA_964533235.1 uncultured Gudongella sp.
AAAAGAGGGTTTTTTCTATTAAAATTCAGTGTTTCCAATAGTTTCAGTGGTTTTACCATAAAAAACATCATCGTATTTTTGGGGATAGAAACGGACTTTTTCACTGGTCTCGGACGGTTCCTGGTGCTTTTTGATTGTAAGTCTCCACACATAGAGTATAATTAGGGTAAAGCATAGAAGCTGAAAATATAAGGGGGAGAGGAAATGATCTTAGCAGATTTTTTGGTTGAGCAGTGGTTGAATCCAATGGATTCAAAGGCAGAACACAATTTGGGCACAAGCTGTGTTAGAGCAATGACTATGGATGAACTTTTCCGTGTTACCGGCCAGGACGAAGACAAGTTTTTGGAAGAAATGAGGACAGTTAGTCTTCACTACCACCATGGAGATTCAACAGGTTCTCCCAGAATAAAGAAAGCAGTTGCAGGAATTTACCCCAAATCAAATGTTTCACCAGATCACGTCATGATGGTTCATGGCGGCACCGGAGCCAATGATATAGTGATTATGGGCTTACTTGAAAAAGGTGACAACATCGTGGTCGTTAAGCCTACATATCAGCAGCACTATGATATACCAAAATCGATAGGTATAGAAACCAGGATCGTCCAGCTTAAAGAAGAAGACGACTACATACTCAACATGGATACATTGAGAAAAACGGTAGATAAAAACACAAAGCTAATAGCACTTTCCAATCCCAACAATCCAACAGGAGCGACATTATATGAGGAAGGTCTTACAGAGCTGGTAGATATTGCTAAGAGCGTTGATGCATATATTTTATGTGACGAAATCTATCGTGGTATTGATGAAACTTACATGCCTTCAATTCTTGACTATGAGTATGATAAGGCAATAAGCGTAAGCAGTATGTCCAAAATGTTTTCGATGGCGGGAACTCGAATTGGTTGGATAATTACAAGGGACAAGGCTGCATATAGAAACTTCGAGAACAGAAGATCATACAATACCATCTGTTGTGGACTGATTGATGAGACTATAGCTGCTATTGCTCTGGAAAACTACGAGAAGGTATGGGAAAGAGCCAGAAATATTCTCCTGCCGAATAAAGAGATCGTATATAACTGGGTAAAAACTCAGCCACATCTAAGTCTTCGCGGAGATGCAAAGGGCACTACCTGCCTTGTTCGCTACGACTACAATATTTCATCCACTGATTTAGCCGTAGATGCCATGGAAAAAGCAAAGATACTAGTATGCCACGGAGCCTGCTTCGATGAGGAGCCTGCTTTCCGTATCGGGTACGGTGGATATATTGACCAAGAGAAGCTTAAAGCAAGCTTAGATGCATTTAGCAGCTATCTTAAAACATTGGAAAACAGATAATACGTAAATAGAATCACGCAGGAGAGGGGAAATATCCCCTCTTTTTTGTCACCCTCTATCGTGACAAAATGAAAAAAGTTGTTTAATAAAGCCTGGATTTTTGCTATCCTAAAGCTAAGAATGTAGAAATGCCAATAATACGAGGAGGATACTGCTCATGGTACGAATTACCAGCATGAATCTAGGTGCAAAAGCTTCTATCAGCTTAAGACGATTTATTGCAATATTAATCTCTTTGACAATGATCCTGAGCATAAGCGGATGCGGACCAAAGGAAGCATCGAATACTCCAGAGGATATAGAGCCGATTACGATAGAAAGAGAGCCTGAATCAGAATCTCTTCAAACTGCCAATAAAGCTACGACAATTGCCCTGAAGCAGTACATACACGCCAGGCTTGCCACAGAAATCTATATGTCACTAGACCCTTCTTCAATGACAATGGGAGAGTTAGCACAGATGGCTGATGATGTGCTTCTTGCGTGGGAAAATGCGGAGGCTCTATCAGCATCGGCGGAGGAGATCACAAATGGAACTGTGAAAGAGCTGGAGAAGGCTGCCATAGATAAAAGCAACAATGAGCTTATTACAAATTCACTACTCAACAAAATAATAAGGATTTCAAGGAATAATGGATCAACAGCTTATGCAGCAGGTACAGCTAGAAAGCTAGACCCGCAAACCTGGGCAGAAAATCTGACCAAGCAATACGACGCTCTCAGAGGCGGTCAAAGGTACCAGCAGCTGGCAAGTCAGCTGGGAACGGATGCAAGAACAGCATATGAGCAGATGGCACTGGCTCAAAAGATAATTCAAAATGCTGCAGCACTTGAGGAAGCAGAGGCTGATGTAAATGCCTGGACAGAGAGCATCAACTATCTTCAAGGAGTAAAAACAGCCAGTAAGGTGGGAGTATTTGTAGTAGGAACCATAGTTACAGGA
>CAZHLQ010000250.1:0-2730 GCA_964533235.1 uncultured Gudongella sp.
AGGAGATAAGATAGAAATCATTCCAAACCACATATGCCCGGTAGTAAATCTTTATGATAAGGCCTATCTGGTATCCGGGGATGAGGTGGTTGAGGAGCTGGTTATTGAGTGCAGAGGAAAGCTGAGGTAGAAATCGCTTTAATGTAGTGTCGAGATAAAGTGTAGGAAGGGGAGGAGAGAATGATCAATACTGAAAAAAACCTTAAGGTTGCAGTGGTACAAGCTGCACCAGTTATTATGGACCTTTGGGCAACTGTGGAAAAGACAAAGCTTCTTATCAAGGAGGCTGCCGACAACGGTGCTAAGCTTGTTGTGTTCCCGGAGTCCTTCATACCGGCTTATCCAAGAGGGTTCACGTTTGGCTTTGTAATTGGCAGCAGAACTATGGAAGGAAGAGCTGACTGGAAAAGATATTACGATAACTCTGTAGCTGTACCTGGGCCTGTAACAGAAGCACTTTCTGAGGCCGCAAGAGAATCTGAAGTTTACCTGTCCATCGGGGTAACAGAAAAAGACGGAGATGGAAGGACCGCATCGCTATATTGTACCAACCTCTTGTTTGGTCCAGACGGAAGCTTCCTCGGAAAACACAGAAAGCTAAAGCCGACAGGATCGGAAAGATACATTTGGGGTGAGGACGATGGCAGTACTCTAACAGTTGTTGATACTCCTTATGGCAGGATGGGATCACTTATTTGCTGGGAGAATTACATGCCACTAGCGAGGGTAGCAATGTACTCCAAGGGAGTCACTATCTACCTGGCACCTACTGCAGACTCGAGGGACGAATGGCAGAGCACCATGAAACATATTGCCCTTGAAGGAAGATGCTTTGTGATCGGCTGTAATCAATACGTCGAGAAAAGCATGAATCCTCCAGATATGAATTACTACTACGAGTTGGAAAACCAGCCGGAAATAATGTGTCCTGGAGGAAGCTGTGTAGTAAGTCCATATGGAAAGTACCTCGCAGGTCCTGTATTCAATAAAGAAGATATCCTCTATGCTGATCTTGACCTTGATGATGCAATTTCAAGCAGGATGGATTTTGATCCAATGGGTCACTATTCAAGACCTGATATTCTAGAGTTTAAGCTCCACGAAAAATAGAATCTAATAAGCATAGAAAACGGCAAGAAACTGATTTTCATAGAAAGTTACCTGCCGTTTTGATTTTTAATGGAATTTTCAAAATTTAATCTTAGCCCAGATGGGATCTTTTGCACCAAAATTCAGGATTCAGCAGAGGACTATTCTCAAAGTCTTCTGATTCCAGGAACCTAAAGCTTCCCTGCTGCAAACTAAACCCAGAACAGTCATCGTACGATTCTGTGCAAATATCTTTAGTAAATATTTTGACTATCTTTCCCTGTTCAAGGATTATACCTCCCCAGCCTGTTCTATCCCCAATGCCATAGCATACAGCCGGGAAAGATCCATATAGCTTGTCTCTATACCTCCATAATGACGTCTTATGAGTATGTCCAGAAAAAACTCCCAGGACCTTCCCGGAGGAATCAACGATGTCTACCATCCCCTTATCCCTGTATATCCCTTCATCCAGCCAGTTTAAGGCAGGCATGATATGTTTGTGCTGGAATATCAGTATATTAAGATTTGAATCCATTACCTCATCTCGTAGAAAACTCCTTTGGGCATCCGACATCATATCGCCTGTAGAATTCACAGAGTCAAGTATAATAAGCTTATAGTCATCAAATACTACACTGTAGAAATATTCATTCGGATCCTCTATCTTAGGCCAAGAGCTTATCCCTATATCCATCCATATAGAATCCATTACTTTGGCATCCATAGAGAATGTATGCTCGTGATTCCCAAATAAGGGTATTGTTGGCTTATTGAATCCTGTTTTTTCTATGAGTCTCTTAAACTCCATCCACTCGCCACGAAAGCTGTTGTCTGTAATATCTCCGCCTAATATAACTGCTATGGGTTCCACCTGTAGAGCATTGATCTCTTCAAGACACAGCTCAAGCTGCCTGGAGCAATCTATCTTTTCATATTTTCGATCGACCTCTTTTTGGTAAGGTCCACTCTGATGGAGGTGAAAATCGCCAGCCCACAGGATCATCTTCGGATCTTTAAGATTTCCAAGCTCCTTCTTTAATGCAGAGTTCAATGCTGAAACGCTATTTTTTGCCAATTCTACATCTCTTCGTTCCGGTTCCTTTTTATAAATATGCATGCTAATGCTTGTCCTCCCCCATTTGTCTTTGATCGAATTCAGTAAGATTTGTTGGTCCCCTTAATACGTCCTTCTTGACAACTATCATCCCTTCTCTGTTAGGTCTCATTTTCCATCTCACTAACTGTACCTTACCTTCTGCTATTTCTATAGCACTGATCGTCGTAGGATAAATGCAACAACCGGTGTTAAAATATGGAAGATCTCCATTCCTTGGAAACTTATATCTATGGGTATGTCCACAAATAAGCATTCTTTTGTTATTCCCTATCCACTTGTTGTAATTATTTTCTATTTTATGTCGTTTGTAGGTGTTTTTTACAGGACTCGCTGGATTTTTTACCCCAAATGCATGTAAAAATCTCCAGAAGTACTTTAATGTAAGCATTGTAAAATACCATGCCTGATCGTTTGCAAAATCTCCTTGATGTCCATGGACTACAAGGATTTCCTGACCTGTATTCTTATGCTTCAGAACTAATGACTCAATTGGCATTACACCCTTAAGAAAGTCATAAAAC
>CAZHLQ010000251.1:0-1994 GCA_964533235.1 uncultured Gudongella sp.
TCACTACAGATCAGCCACAGGTGCACAACGAAATGAGGTTCCTTAAAATGGGTGATGGTCCCAACTACGTGCTTTTCAGGCCATATCACCTTACAAGCCTCGAGACCCCAATTTCAATAGCAAAGGCAGCAATTTACGGGGAAGGCTCAATAGTTCCCAAGGGAGACCTGCCGGTGGCTGAGGTAATAACACGGGCTAAGAAGGACCTAAAGGCAGGTGAGCTTCTTGACGGAATCGGTGAATACACCGTGTTTGGAAGCATCGAAAAGTACGGAAGGGCTAAGGAAGAAAAGTTTGTTCCAATAGGACTTATTAACGCTAACGCAAGGATGAAAGTGGACGTAAAGAAAGGAGACTTCCTGACCTACGATATGGTCGAACTGGATCAGACCACAGAGATATTCAGGCTTAGGCAGCTTCAGGAAGAAATGGCTGAGGACTTGACAAAATAGAGTCCTTCGGTTATATTATTACACAAGCGTACAATCGAATATAGGGCTGTGAAGGGGACAGTAGTTGAGCTTAAGCATTTCAGAGAGACGACCAGGCTAGGTGAAAGGTCGTTATGTCGAACTCGGTGAAGATCACCCCGGAGCTTGGTACCTGAAAAATAGTAGGGTGCCGCGTGTAGACGTTAGACAATAATGAGTGACAGGATGATCCTGTAATTTGGGTGGTACCGCGATATTTCGTCCCTAAGTCTTTGACTTAGGGACTTATTTTTATGAAAAGGAGAGATGAGTGTGAAAAGGTTTAATGAGTTGTCAAACGAACCTGTAAAGTCAAGGGAAGACAGTATATCCAAGTATTGGAAACAGATCGACCTTCTGCACAGATCAGTTGAATCTAGAGACCCTGAGAAGACCTACATTTTCTATGAGGGACCTCCGACAGCCAACGGCAAGCCGGGGATCCATCACGTAATGGCGAGGACTCTTAAGGATCTTACGTGCAGGTACAAGACTATGCAGGGGTACCAGGTAAAGAGAAAGGCAGGCTGGGATACCCACGGCCTTCCGGTAGAGATCGAGGTTGAAAAGCAGCTTAGCCTTGAGAGCAAGCAGGACATTGAAAACTTCGGGCTTGAGGAATTCAATGCGAAATGCAGAGAGTCGGTATGGAAGTATGAGAAGCTCTGGAGAGAGATGACAGAGAGAATGGCATACCTTATCGACATGGATAATCCATATGTAACCCTTGACAATGACTATATCGAGTCAGTTTGGTGGATACTGGACAAGTTCTACAAAGAAGGCTATATATATGAGGGACACAAGATACTTCCATACTGCTCAAGATGCGGTACAGGACTTGCATCCCACGAGGTTGCCCTTGGATATGAGGAGATAAAGACTGAGACAGTCACAGTCAAGTTCAAGGTAAAGGACAAGGATGAATATCTTCTTGCCTGGACTACTACTCCATGGACTCTTCCTTCAAACGTGTGCGTAACTGTTTCACCTGAGGAAACATACGTAAGAGCAAGTAAGGATGGAGAGGTTTATATACTTGCCAAGGTTCTTGCTGACAAGACACTTGGTGAGGGCTATGAGATCCTTGAGGAAATGAAGGGGAGCACACTTGAGCACCTTGAGTATGAGCAGCTGATACCATTTGTGAAGGTGCCTGGAAAGGCATTTTACGTTACTGTTGCAGACTACGTAACTACTGAGGACGGAACAGGTATAGTCCACACTGCACCTGCCTTTGGTGAGGATGACTACAATACAGGGATGAGATACGGACTTCCCGTTATTAACCCTGTATCAGAGGAAGGAAAATTCACCGACACTCCATGGGCTGATATGTTCGTTATGGATGCAGACAAGCACATAATCGCATGGCTCAAGGAAAACGGCAAGCTGTTCAAGAAGGAAAAGATGGATCACAACTATCCACACTGCTGGAGATGCAGGACCCCGCTTCTCTATTATGCGAAGCCGTCCTGGTATATAGAGATGACCAAGCTTAAGGACAAGCTTGTTGAGAACAAC
>CAZHLQ010000252.1:0-2106 GCA_964533235.1 uncultured Gudongella sp.
CCTTATATTGGCGAGCCAAATACTTTGCCTAGAAGAAATGCTCTTGAAACCCAAATAAAAACTGCCCTTGGTGGTATGGTTAAAAGAGGCGCTTTGAATGATTTTAGATTTAGCATTAAAGCTAGTTTATCAGACCAACTAGACGGCAACATGAGAATAGCTCTCGACTTAGTTCCAGTGTTTGAAACTAGAAGAATATTCATCACTGTTGCAGTAAAACCATCGCTATAATAAAGGAGGTAAAACACAAATGACTATGAAATCAGAATATACGGCAACTTATACCAGTTACTCTGGCGCAGATATAGTTGCTACTTTTGCCAACTATGTAATAGGAGAATTGCAAGCTGTAAGCTATAGTGTCACTAGAGAAAAAGCTTAACAAATCGATTGACAAATCGCTTCAATTATGGTATAATACTCTTAAGGAGGAATGCCATATGAAGAAGTATTGGTCAAAAGATGAAGAACAATTCTTAACAGAAAATCTAGGTAAATACACATATGATGAACTATCGGATATTTTCAACGTAGAAAAGGCAAAGATAATCGATAAGGTTCATAAGATGGGGCTTAATCGAAAGATAGCATCGGGTGAAATTTGGTCTAAAGAAGAGGACCAATTGCTAGCTCAACATTTTGAATGGGCTCCAAAGAACAAACTTCTATTGTTGTTTCCTAATAGAACATGGCCTTCAATTACTCAGCGAGGATGGAAAACTCTAAACTTAGTAAGGCTATCTCAAGATAAGTATGATATAGACTACAATTTCTTTTCCGAATGGAACGAGAAATCAGCGTATATATTTGGATTCCTTGCAGCTGACGGATATCTTAAATACGAATCTGGGAGTAGGAATGAAACTTCTGTTCAATTAGAACTCGCCTGGTATGACAAGGATATCCTCTATAAAATTAAAGAGGCCCTATCATATGAGGGTGAAATAAGAGAGAGCAGTAGAGGTACTTATAAATTATCGTTTGCTAATAAGAAATTATGCAAGGACCTTATTGAAAAAGGAATGCCGCCCACTGATAAGACAAATAAAATGGCTTGGCCAGAAAGTCTTCCAGATGAATTAGCTTCTCACTTTATAAGAGGGCTATTTGATGGAGATGGGAGTATATACTTGGAAAAGGATCGCAAAAATCCTTCTTATCAATTTTTAGGAACAGAATCCATATTAATAGGCATTAAAAATCAATTGCCAATAAGCATGGAAAAGCATTCTATTTATGATAGGAATCATTGCGGTGCTAACGTTCATTGCTTGAAGATTTCAAACGGTTCTTGTAAGCAAATATTCGAATATATGTATAAAGATGCAACTATCTACCTGGATAGAAAATACAACAAAGCAAAAGAATTGTTTAACTAAGTTGGGGCTTTTTAAAACTCCGTGAATTGCTGGAAAACACATAACTTGATATATGCTACAACGTAATCCGAAAGGGTAGGCGTGAATGCTTGAAAAATATATCAGGGTGCAATCAGCAGCCAAGCCATGGTGGAAACATCAGGGACAGGTTCAGAGACTAGAGGTGAGGCTAAACCTTAGGGCATGCCAATAAAATCCTCCACGAGCGCGGGGCACTGTTTATATAACGATGTATGCTCGATACAGTTGAGTTATATAAGCCAAAGATATAGTCCATAGCCAATCTACACAATGGGCTCTCCTGACCCAAGATCCTTTTCAAGAGGTTAACTTTAGCCTCCTTAATATGGTGACATATTATGTAAAACCGTATGAATTGCAGGTAACTCCTTAGAGCCATTGGTGCTACAGCGTAGAGGTGAAATAAACTCAGGCGCGAATGCTCATAAAAATCAATGGATTGGATGATCATGCAGCCGAGCTCCGAAGAGGGGAAGGTTCAACGACTAATATGTAGGACGGGAATAACCGTACCGAAGCATACGGGATGTCAGATACTTTTTATGCCTGCGAGGTGATTAGATGGGTGTAGCTAAGTATCAAATAAATAAAGACTTCTTTAATATAAATAGCGAAGAATATTGGTACTTTATAGGGCTTGTCGCAAGCGACGGATACGTAAGCGACACAACAGTTGAGATTTGCTTAAATAAAAAGGATGAACATA
>CAZHLQ010000253.1:0-2185 GCA_964533235.1 uncultured Gudongella sp.
ATATAATAAACATAATCCAATAAAAATATAGAGAGCTCCCGGTTATTGAACATAGTAATCCATTTTCAGAAATAATTGAGTGTTAATGATCAAGTGTTGGGTATAGTCCTACGGAGGAGGTGATAGCTTGCAGGTATTATACAATAAACTAAAAGAAGTAATTATGGCGGTCCTGCCTATAGTGGGGATAGTTGTACTTCTAAATTTTACGATAACTCCACTTGAGAGCGAGCAGCTGGCATCATTTTTATTGGGAGCAGTCCTTATAATTTCAGGCCTTACATTGTTCCTTTTTGGGGTAGACCTGGGTATCAGCCCAATCGGAAGATACATAGGGGGAGCAGTTGTAAAGAAAAACAGCCTGTGGATACTTGCCGTATCTGGATTGATTCTTGGATTTCTAATATCAGTTGCTGAGCCTGATCTTCACATCCTGGCAAACCAGGTTGACTTAGCTACAGGAGGGATGCTCCCAAAGCTCCAGTTGGTTGTGATGGTATCCATAGGTATCGCAGTTATGCTGACTCTTGGATTTATAAGGATCGTATACAATATTTCTCTTAAGGTGATACTTTTCCTGCTATACGGATTGGTTCTTATTGGAGGGATACTCGCTCCTAAGGAGCTTTTGGCGATCGCCTTTGATTCATCAGGTGCGACCACCGGTGCCATGACGGTACCCTTCATACTAGCACTTGCACTAGGTATATCTGCACTGAGGAAGGATAGTAAATCATCAGAGGCTGACAGCTTTGGGCTTGTCGGGATTTCCTCGGTGGGAGCTATATTGGCTGTAATTGTAATGAGCATATTTTCAAAGGGAGGCATATCAGAGGCTGCAGATCAGGCTGCAAGCCATGGTGCTGCTACAATTCTTGAGTCTCTGCTGATAATCTCTGGTGAGGTTCTCCTGGCTCTAGCACCGATTTTTCTGGTTTTCTTGATAGTGTATAAAACTTCACTGAACATTTCAAAAAGGAAATTTAGAAATATTGTGGTAGGACTAGTATATACTTTCCTGGGCTTGGTCATGTTTCTTGCAGGAGTCAATACCGGCTTCATGGAAGTTGGAAGAAAGGTTGGCTTTGAAGCAATGCTAAACGGTGGAGGGATGGTAGTCATTGGTATAGGATTCGTTCTTGGACTTGTAACGATCCTGGCGGAACCGGCTGTTTATATCCTCACGCATCAGATAGAGGAGGTAACGAGTGGATTTATTAAGAGAAAATCAGTTATGACGGCACTTTCTCTTGGCGTTGGCTTGGCAGTGGCATTATCCATGGCAAGGATCGTTATAGAACCATTGGAGCTATGGCATATCCTTATCCCTGGATACTTGATCGCAATTGGGTTGATGTTCTTTGTACCTGAGTTGTTTGTTGGTATTGCCTTTGATTCAGGAGGTGTAGCGTCAGGACCTATGACCGCGACATTCATACTCGCATTTGCCCAAGGTGCAGCATCTGCAGCTGAGGGAGCTGACGTATTGGCGGATGGGTTTGGAGTCATTGCACTGGTAGCTATGACCCCTCTGATAGCATTACAGATCCTTGGGTTCATATTTCATGTGAAATCTAAAAAGGTAGGTGTGGCTGATGATGCCGAATGAAGCTAATTTAGTAAAGGAGCTGGTTCTTATAACAGTTATTGTGGACTGTGGCAAGGGAAGCCGTGTTCTAAGAATTGCAAGAGACAATGAAGTATCAGGGGGGACGGTCCTTATGGCAGACGGGACCATTCGCCATGGGCTGTTGAATTTCCTCGGTATAACCGATACCAGGAAGGAGATGATCATAATGGCTGCTGAACGGGAGAGTGCAGATCATGCTCTCATAGCTCTTGACAGGGAGCTTGGGTTTTCAAAGCCAAATCATGGCATAGCCTACATGACCCAATTGTGCAGGGTTACAGGAGCTGCCTCGATGGAATGTAAGGCAGAGGATGAAGATGGAGAGGGTGAGTATATGTATCAGGTTATAAATGCTATCGTTGATAAGGGTAGAGCTGAGGAAGTCATCGAGGCAGCTTCAGATGCAGGTGCCAAGGGAGGAACCATAATCAATGCAAGAGGTGCCGGGATCCACGAGACCAGAAGAGTGTTTTCAATTGATATAGAGCCTGAGAAGGAGATTGTAATGATATTAGCCAAGAATGAATTGGTGGATGGTATTATCCAGTCCATCAA
>CAZHLQ010000254.1:0-1959 GCA_964533235.1 uncultured Gudongella sp.
GAAAGAAGGGGCAGAAATATTCCTCGGCTTATGCAGTATGCGCGGGCTTTTCATATCGATAAGATTCTTACCATGTATTTAAGGGTACTCTTACCTTAAGAAACGGCAAGAGTATTGAATAAGCCACCATGAAGAAATTTGCGGCAACTTCAAAAATATAATTAACAATGTTTAATAATGATGATCTTTTATATTTATTTCGCGTTAAGGGGTGATCATCAGAGCGGTATATTGTTATCAGACAGCATATCACCAGGTTCGAAGGAGAGTAAAATGAAGATACTACTGGGCGGTGCACAAGATATTGGAAAACGACAAGAACAACAGGACGCTTTATATATTTCGACTCCAGCTTTTGGTCACACAGCGCAAGCTGACCGGGATCTTCTTGTTGTTTGCGACGGGATCGGTGGAGCCAGTTTCGGAAAAGAAGCGGCGCAGATAGCATGTGAAGCGTTAAAGGGTTTCCTTATGACCTAGGACGAAATATACGATGTCCCTGAAGCACTGCTTCAGGCTGTTCGTTACGCAAACAACGAAGTAGTTTCTTTTATGATCAGAAAAGGGGTAAGAACCGTAGGCGGAACCACACTTATTGCTGCACTTATAAAGAACGACATGATCTATTGAATCTCCGTAGGAGACAGCCACATCTACCTCTTTTCAGATACAGGGCTAAAGCAGTTAAACGAAGACCACCTCTACGCTTACGCACTTGATGCGGCGGTGAAAGAAGGTAAGATAGATAAAGCTTTTGCAGATAAACACCCTCGAAGGGATTCGATCAGCAGCTTCATTGGAATCTTGGAGCTTAAGGAGATTTCTACCGGGAAAACCAGACTGTTGCCCGGAACTTCCCTTATCCTCTGCACTGATGGCCTTTATAAGACGCCGAGTGAGGATGAGATCATTGATGCTGCTTATGACTCCAATCCACAAAAGTGGGCAGAGAGCCTGATACTTAAGACCCTTCAAAAAGATAGAAAATATCAGGATAATGTGACCGTTGCGATCATCACAGTTATATAGCCACAGCATTAAATACAAGGGCGAGGTGGCTACCGCCCACCTCGCCCTTGTATTTATCATAAAATTTCATAATCGTAATCATTCTCTTTGATGTTGCGGCAAAAAGAAAACTCCCTTGCGAATACCCAAACCTTCCCGCTAGGGTGGTCCAGTTACACAAGGGAACTTTCTGCAGATGAATATAGAAGGTATGCTGAAGAATGTCAAAGATCAACGCAAAAAATCCTAATTGTATAGGGCAGATCGGACATCGACAAATACATCCAAAAGACTTGCTACACAACATGACTGCTGCGACATCTTTTTATAACTGCAGGGGCTTTACAAATAAATCTAGGATAGTCCCATTTCCGAAGCAGATCGACCCTACAGTAAATCAGAATTATACTATAAAGCGTCCAGTTTCATCACGCCCGCCCTTTGAAGGTCCGGCGACAAATGCGCATATATCTGGGTCGTCTTGATGTTTTTGTGACACATAAGATGCATTACGGTGTAGAGGGACACCCCCTGCATTACGAGCTGGCTGGCAAAGTCGTGCCTCATGTTATACCACGTGACGCCCGATATCTGGGCTTCAGCAAGGATTCTGTTGAACTGTTTTTTTAACGAATTGAGGCTGACTTTTTGCCCAATTATAGGATCTGGAACTTTCCCTTTCCCGAGTCGCTTTTCCTGTTCTGTTTTCCAGTCGGACAGGGCATTCATCGCCGTTTTATTAAGGGGAATGATCCACTTGTCCTTTGTCTTCATGATCTGCGGCCGCAGTGTCAGGGTCTTCGCTTGCGGATCCCAGTCCCTCCACTCAAGATTAAACAGCGTGTTCGGACGAATGCCGGTATATAAAGAAAGAAGAACAGCCGTGTATATGTACTGAGGAACGTTTCCGGAATCCGTCAATTTCTTCGCTGCTGCGATCAGCCGTTTCCG
>CAZHLQ010000255.1:0-2142 GCA_964533235.1 uncultured Gudongella sp.
ATGACATACTGGCAATTGCCGGTAAGAAAGTCAAACTCATCCAAATCAACCAAGCAACCAACAACAGCTTAAGCAAAAACTCGCGTGCTCTCATAGCCAGCCACGACATCAAATTGCAGATAGGCAACATCCAGGGCCTGAAGAAAGAAACCCTCAACATCTAACCGATATTTTTATTAACCTTAAAACTCAATATCCCAACCATGGTAGAAATAGTCAAAGATAATACCGATGTCAACAAGCTTCGTCGCCGGTTGGTTGACATAAAGCTCGCATTTAAGGAGAGCATGGATCGTGAAGTATCAAGACTTTTCGAAGAGATTGAAGATCTTGACACCGAAATACAGGAAGGAATGTCTAACAGGGTTGGTTCCGGTTTCCAGGCAAACGAAGCTAAGAAATATGCCTATCGCCTGGTAAAACCCATCCTTCGTGACACTCTCCAGGACCTCGACGGCATCAAGCAGGACCTTACAGCTGACGTTGCCACCCTGGTCGGGGAATCCTTCGTTGAAGACCAGAATGCTGTCATGTCTGGAATCATTGGCAAGGCCACCGCAAAGAACTACGAGCAATCCGAACTCGACATCAAAGTCCTTAACCCACCGGAGTGATAGGGCATGGCCCGACGCACTCCTTTTCATGCTTTTCTTACCAAAATAGCTTCCGAGGGCAAATCCTGTCCATCAGGCTCAACCATGGTTGCTGGTAAATGCGTCTCGAACGAAGCCAGCACATCCAGAACTCTATCCACCACCTCAAAAACCCCAGCATCTTCTCGTTTATCTATTCCAACTTCTTACCTCAAAATATCCCCAACAGGAGGCATTGTTGCACCCGAGAAAAAACTCATTACGTCCGAAGTCTCATCCGGAAAACATGACATATCCCCGACCGGCGGCATATCTGCATCATCAATATCTTCTACCCCTACAACATTTCAAAAAGCCGTCTCAACCCCAACCATTGCTATCCAAAAACCCGAAACAGTCGTCCTCGGTGGAATATCCATCTCTCCAGCGTCTGGCGTTACCACCTCCATAAAGAGGACAGTTGCCGTCCACGAAGAACAACCTGTAACCCGTACCCCAGTTGCCATAACCGAAAAGAAACCGATAACCTTAGCAACCGCCAAATCCGTCTCATCCATCCCAGCCTCCGAAATACCCTCCGTATCCCCAACAGGCGAATCGCCGGGCTACATCTTCAGAGGCATCCCAATAAAAATGTAATTAGAGGACAAACACCTCTTCATCATCATCTATTTTTCTACCCCTACTCCTATACCTTGTTTCTGCATCACAAATCCTCAAATACAGCTGCTCCGTAGCCAACACATCCCCGATATTGTGCTTGCGGATCTCGTCCATCTTTCCTT
The DNA here is from genome assembly GCA_964533235.1 of uncultured Gudongella sp. Lineage (GTDB taxonomy): Bacteria > Bacillota > Clostridia > Tissierellales > Tissierellaceae > Gudongella. The sequence goes on from CAZHLQ010000255.1 coordinate 1,379, forward strand.
CAGCAAACCATTTGGGAACATCCCTACCACTCCCATACAGCAGATCTTTGAACCCCAGCATTGCTGCAAACATCTCCAAGGTCGCAGATTGCTGCTTGTTCCACTTCCCCTCTACCAACACGTCATAGACATCATACAATCTTTTATCATATTTTCCAACCGGCAATATATTAATGAAAGGAATATCATTAACCATTCCCCTCATCTTCAAATGAATCAAATCGAAATCCTTAATATTGAACCCGATCCACTTTGCAGGCCTAATCTCACTCAAATACTCATAAGCCTCCTCTAACACCTTTACCTCATCGCGATCACAAAAACAGGTCACATCCATATCAACCGGCTTAGCCGTGATGCAAATAGTCTGTGAAGTATGCCACCTAAGTGCAGCCTGCTCATCACATTCCGCACAATAATCCTTCTTCTGCTTCGGATGATCTTTCGGGTTATGATCACATCTACTACATTTAACATCCTTATAGGTCTGGATCTGTTCTAACGTTCCAGGCACAGTCTCAATATCGATAACAACAGGGTCTTGCATAAAGTCTTCTCTATGTTCCTCTCGTATAACTCTTTTGCATCCTATGAAAACCTTTAAATAGGTTAGCTCTCATCTCACCAGCATGTCATTAAGCGCAAAAGTTGAGAAACGCTTCGAAATAGCTTTCTTCGAGGGCGAGATAATACCACCAAGCGTAACCTCATACCTACTCGCATCCGGTCGTCTCCCCTTCGATAACATAACACTGGGGGAAGAG
>CAZHLQ010000256.1:0-1562 GCA_964533235.1 uncultured Gudongella sp.
ATTACTTTCATGAGGCTGTGTATCATGACTATCTCCTTAAGCATGGAACTCCTTGGAAGATTGCTACGAACGAATTCAAACAAGCACTACATGCAGCAAACATCAATCCACTTAGAATTACAGTGATGGTGGCATTCGTGCGTCTTTGGGGCGTCATCAAAAATAAAGATTGAACACGTGTGGCATACACGTTACAATATGCATATCATTAAACGAGGGAGGTGACTTATGCAACGTGATTATGATTGGCGAAATCGTAAACAACAAGACGATGAAAGTGACTGGCCAGACGAAGATGAGAATCGTGGCCGGTAACGACCGTCACAGCCTAGAAAGTCGGCACATCGTTGCCGACTTTCATTATCCGCTTTAAAGTGATCTCGGTCTATGAAACCGCAAATAATCAAAGCAATCATCTACGACAAACGAGGTCGAGTTCTTAGTATTGGGCAGAACAATTACGAAAAGAGTCATCCTCTACAAGCACGACATGCGAGTAATGCAGGAATGCCACATCGAATATTCCTACACGCGGAGGTTCACTCTATCGTAAGATGCCCAGACCTGAGTAAGGCACATAGAATGCACGTCTCTCGGTGGGATAAGAAGGGTCGCCCGATGTTGGCACGCCCTTGTCCAGTTTGTATGAGTGCAATATCTGCAACTGGCATCAAGTATGTTGAGTACACTACCGGAGATGGATTCGATGTAGCAACAATTGAGATGTAGAGTGGTTTTTGATATAATTACTCTACAGACACAGGAGAACTAATCATGAAGGATTACATCCTTTCTATTATCGGAGTAACCGCAATAGCATATGGCTTGCAACCACAACCTGAACTTCCTCCACTTGTAGTAACATACAAGCACAAACAAGAAGTAAAAGAAGTAAAAGAAGTTCAGCCACAACTTCCGCAAGTCGGAGAATTGATTCATACTGATCGAGTCGTGAATCTTTCTTCCCGTGAGTTCAACTGCCTTGCCTACAATATCTTCTATGAAGCTGGTGTCGAAGATTTTGCAGGGAAGATTGCAGTTGCTCAAGTATCGAACAATCGACTGAAGACTGATCGGTACAGTAACATGTGTGAGGTGGTCTACGCACACAAGCAATTCTCGTGGACACTAAGTCCCGACAAACGATACAAGAAACCTCACGGTCCGCTGTGGGAAGAAAGTATCGAAGCAGCAAAGAAGTTCGTCAATGGAATGCGAGTGTATGGGTTGGAGCAAGTGAAACACTACCATGCAGACTACGCAAATCCTAAAGCAGTTCCGTGGACTAAACACGGAGATCAAGTGGCACAACTAGGCACACACATTTTCTATGCAAATGTCCAGTAAAATCAAGCGTGATACTTACGATGATGTTGCGAAGCGAATTGAGAAGATGGAATATCAATACGCACGTGGCAAATACCCACACTCTGAAATGCATTACCGAGTTCGTATAATGCAAGAACTTCAACTATTGGAAACACTGAGGAATCAGAATGATTAACCTACTACTCGGTATCACTTGTCTGGCAATGGCAGTACTGTTCTGTCATATCATCACA
>CAZHLQ010000257.1:0-1828 GCA_964533235.1 uncultured Gudongella sp.
CCTTTATTAAGGTTTGACTTAAAAATCATGAATCAGAAAAATATTAATCGACTCACTTCATAAGCTCCTGATAATTAGCCTTTGTGATACTTTTCCCATAAATAATAAATCCTGGCTCAATATTGGACCTATAGTAAGACATTGTGAAGTGGAGGTGCGGTCCGGTTGAAAAGCCAGTCGATCCGACTGTTCCAACTAGCTGGCCTCTTTCAACCATATCCCCTTGTGCGACATTCAATTTCTCAAGGTGGAAATAAACGCTGAACAACCCTTCTCCGTGATCTATAACAACACTATTTCCGGTTAAAATCAATGGCATAGCAAGAGTTACCTTACCGCTGTTTGCAGCGATTATTTGAGTATTTAACGGTGCAGCAATATCTATCCCAGCATGTCTGTAGGAGGTGGGTGCTCCGTTTACCGTACGGGTTTCACCAAATTCTGTGGTTACTCTTCCCTTGACTGGAAGCATAAAGGTCTCTGAGTAATATTTTACCGGAGAAGAAATATCCCTGGAAGGATTGAAATACTTTCTGTATTCAGCATTTGCTTCTTCAGTTCTGGTACTGGATTCGATATTTGGATCAACTGTAAGGTATTGTACTCTGAAATCTCTTGCAACTACCTCTACATACTTACTTGAGATATCTCCAGTTTTTTCATCATTGAACCTAAAACTGTAAACTCCAGGCTTTGTATTGTAGTTGGTGGGAATGTATCCTCTAAGAGTATCCTTATCTTTATACCATACAAAGTCAGGGTAAAGGCTCTGGACTAGTGAAACTCTATCAGCATTATCAGCATGGTAGGCAGTTAATCTCAAAAGCTCACCTTGTTGCAGCTTTGTATTTGAAAGAACTATATTAACTGGCAACTCATTATTCTTGATAATTTCTTGCTTCAATAGCAACCTATAGGACACTATAGCTGCCTGCGCTCTGGTTGCATTTCTACTTGGACCAAATGTTCCATCAGGATATCCTGATATATAATCCAGCGAGACTGCTGCTATAGCATTTTCTTTATAGCTAGGTGTTACTTTGTTTATATCTTTTAATCTGGATCCTGCTTCATTTATCGATTCGGGATCAATACTACCTCCGGATTTGAGATATGCATTGACCACGATGCTTGCCATTTCTTCTCGGGATATATACTTTTCCAGATTTGCTTCATTAGCAATCCCATATTCATTCGACCTAATTAAACCGCTTTTTATTGCTGCCTCGATGTAAGGCTGTCCCCAGTACTCTCCTGGAGTCCTGTTTCTAACGCTTATACCTTGCGAATTTACTATGATCGAAATAAATTCTATTCTTTTAATATTGTTCTCAGGTTTAAAGCTGCCATCAGGATATCCTGCTATAGCTTTATGGTTAGAAACTATCTCAATATAAGATTTTGCCCAATGATTGTCCAGATCGCTGAAAGATGAGGCAAATGAGGGAATACTAAAAGAAGTTACTATGGCTAAGATTAGCGCAAATAATAATAGTACGTTTAATATTTTATTTCTTGAATTAAAAATCATCTATTGTCCCCCTTTCATGGAATGGCCACAGACTATTTTATGGTTATGCACATTATATAATAGAAACCAAACAATTTCACTAAACATAAAAAAGTTGTTCAGATTATGGGTAAATAAAAAGTGGATACAGCATAAATTTGAAAGATTAGAAATAATATTACTGAAATGTCAAGGAGCTCCTATGGAAGTTAAAAAGCTTCACTTAGAAATAATTGAAGAGCATGATTCACTTTACATACTGAAAATCAGTGATTCAAATACTGAAACTAGGATTAGCTTCGATACCCAGGTTAGGAC
>CAZHLQ010000258.1:0-2154 GCA_964533235.1 uncultured Gudongella sp.
GTAGTAACGCTGCCCACTCCACCAGGAACAGGGGTCACCATCGCTACCTTTTGTTCAACATTTTCATAATCTACATCACCGCTTAATTTCCCATCATCTGTCATACTAACACCAACATCGATAACGACTGCAGCTTCGCTGAAGTAGTCTTCAGTGAAAAATTTTGCCTTACCCAGTGCTGTTACTACAACATCCGCCTTAGATACAAGCTCCTTAAGATTCTTAGTTCTGGAATGGCAAATTGTAACTGTAGCGTTTTTCTCAAGCAGCATCATAACAAGGGGCTTTCCAACCACCATAGATCTATTTACCACTACTACATTTCTTCCCTCAAGAGGAACCTGATTGTGGATCAATATCTCCATTGCAGCCTTTGGAGTACATGGAGCAAAGCCATCCATTCTGCCTTCAAAGATCCTTTCAAGATTAAGAGGATGCATACAGTCAACATCCTTCAATGGCGATATTGAATTTCTTATTATTTCTTCGTCTATGTGCTTTGGAAGTGGTCTGAACAATAGAATCCCTGAAACCTTATCGTCTTCATTCAGTTCTATCATAAGATTTTGAAGCTCATCGGTTGTCATAGAGGTTTCTCTCTCAACAACCCTTGACTCGATACCCGCTGCTGAACATGCCTTGATTATACTTTTTTCATACGAAATATCTCCAGCATTTTCCCCTAGCCTTACAATTGCTAAAACAGGAGTTCTCCCATCATTCTTGAGTCTTTGGATAGAAAGACTCATTTCTTCTTTTATCTTATCTGCAACTTCCTTGCCTTTCAAAACTATAGCCATTCTTTTATTCCTCCTTTTATTGGTCTCTTGGGTATTTACCCAATTACAAATGAATGGCACCCAAAAGGGTGCCTGGATTACATAGTGGAAGCTAATTAATTACTCTTACTGCTGTTACGTATCTTGAAAAGTACCATCCAGAATCTATTGTGTCTATCCTTACGCCTTTTTTTGTGGATGATGCATGGATCATGTTTCCGTCACCTATGTATAGGCCAACGTGAGATATCCTGCTGCCAGTTGTATTAAAGAATACGAGATCTCCTGGCCTTAGCTCTGATCTCTCAATCTTTGTTCCTCCTCCTGGCTGGAGATAGGAACTTCTGGGTAAAGCTATACCCAAATGAGTCTTGTAAAGGTAATAAGTCAGACCTGAACAGTCAAATGTGTTTGGTCCTGCGGTTGCATATACATACGGCTTCCCAATAAGAGAATATGCACCCTTGATTAAACCTGTCAGCTGTTTCGATGAGTTTCTTTCAGCTGCCCTGGATATCTGTTCAAAATTATTATACAGTGTTATTGCTGCTTTATCTACCAAATATCTCTGCCCAGCTTCGTCGACTATCGTATACTTTCCTTCTAAGTAGTCCACTACCCCAACTGTTTCTCCTTTGACAAGGACTAGCATTGAGGTTTCATTTCGTACTACCTTAGATATATTAGACATTCCATAGGAGATGTTCTCAACTGTATTGCTGACTATTTTGTCCATTTTAATGTAGCCTATACTAAAATCTACAGCTGCTACAAACCTTCCATATTCCTGGTCATAGGATGCAAGTATCAATTCCTCTCCTGGTTCCAAGGTTCTTATGACTCTTGAGCTCTTGCTTGGCTCAGCAGTCAGTTCAATTGGTTCGGAGACAGTAAATTTATCGCTCTTCCTAGTTGTCCTGATCATTGTGTTCTTAGGGATCTGGAGGTATTCACCCTCCTTATATACAAAGTAGGATTCGTCGCTTTCTTTGACGACCTCTACCTTCTCCTGCTCTTTAATTTCAACCGCTGTACCGTTACTCAATATTGCTGTGTAGTCCTGTACCAGAATTCCTGAATCTTTAAAGCCTACAATCATCAATAAGCACAGCAATGCCAGCTTAAGTAAATGCCCGTGTTTTTTCCTCTGCATGAAAACACTCCCTTCTTTGATTAGCCTGCATGTAGGTATTATATTATACTTTAAGTCATTAATCAATGAATTAATGACAAAACGGTTACAAGACGGATGGTCAAGGTCTTGCCAAAGTTCATTTACCAACATTTTTTGTATTAATTTTTCCTACGAGGAAAGACCCTGGGTATTCCCCAGGGTCTTTCATGAGTGAGTAAGTCTATAAGCCGTGTTCTGTTT
>CAZHLQ010000259.1:0-2220 GCA_964533235.1 uncultured Gudongella sp.
AAAGAGAGCGGCTATCGTGCTGCATTATGCATGTTGGAATTGGGGATGGTTGTTGCTGCGTCTGATGGGACAGTCGACCTGGAAGAACTCGCCCACATCGAACGATTTTTAGATGATCAATTCAGGCTCTCATCAGATGAATCAAGACGATTGAAAGCCGATGGAATATTGTTGAGCAAGAAGCAACCATCCATCTCTTCGCTTGGAAAACCGTTGCGGGAAGCATTAACTTTAGATCAGCGTGCCATGATCGGGAAATACCTGATTGGAGTGGCTGCTGCCAATGGCACCATCGATCGCAAGGAAATATCATCGCTGAAGAGCATTTATAAGGCACTTGAGATCGAGGCTCCTCTAGATGCATTGTTGGCTGAGCTGCGCCAATCCGGCAGTCAGCCCGTGGAAGTTCAAACGGTTCGACGTGAAGAGCGTGTTGGCGAAGCAATCCCTCGGCGCGAGCAGATGCCAGTTGACAGGCCAGAAGATATCACTCTTAATAATGAGGCATTGACGCGCATTATGGCAGAGACGGCAGAAGTCTCACGCATTCTTGGACAGGCGCTATGCGAAACTGAAAGCGAAATGGGTGAATCTGAGGTTGTTGAGAAAGTGAAGCCCTCTGCAGTGCCTGAGGCAGTCACATCTACGATAAATTACAACTTGCCATTTTCAACGGAACAACTTGCGGCACTTGATAAACGCTACCATGCACCCCTGGAAGAATTGCTGAAACAGCAGGTCTGGTCCTCGGATGACCTCATCAAACTAGCAAAAAGACATCAATTAATGCGTACAGGCATGTTAGATACCATTAACTCCTGGTCTTGCGATAGTCTTGGTGACGAGATCCTGGTTGAAGAGGATGATAATATGTACATAGTTAATCATTCCCTGGTGGAGGCATAAGCATGGCGATCGCCATAAAACCTCGTGAAAGAGATGCAATTCTTCAGTCTCTGCGTGCTGGGGTGGTACCGCGCATTGGTCTTCAGCATATTCAGGTCGGTCGCAAAGATGAGGTGGCAGCGATCCTTAGCGATCTCGATCGCATTGCACAAGACGGGGCGACGGTTCGTTTCATTATCGGTCGCTATGGCTCCGGCAAAAGCTTTTTCCTAAATCTATCCCGCATGGTGGCACTGGAAAAGAAGTTCGTGGTCGTCCAGGCCGATATCTCTCCCGAACGGCGCCTGCATGCTTCGGGCGGACAAGCACGTTCTCTCTATTCCGAGTTGATGCACAATATGTCTGCTGGCGCTAAACGAGACGGCGGCGCATTGCCGGGTTTAGTCGAGCGATGGGTCTCTGACGTAGAGTTTGAAGCGAAAGAGACAGATGTCGATCCGCAAAAAGAGATTTATAGACGCCTGAAACCATTGCAAGAGAACGTAAGCGGCTATGATTTCGCTAATGTCGTCAATAAGTATGTGGAAGGATCTCAGCAAGGAAATGATGCCCTGATGAACGCATCACTCCGCTGGTTACGGGCGGAATATGCTACAAAGACGGAGGCGCGCCAAGATTTGGGTGTACGTTCGATCATTGGTGATCAGGATGTCTATGATTATTTGAAACTCATGGCCGCATTTGTCCGTCTTGCCGGCTATGCTGGCCTCTTGGTTAACGTAGATGAAATGGGTGTGTTGGCACAGCGTCTCAACAGCAAATCCGCACGCGATGCAAATTATGAGATGATCCTTCGCATCTTTAACGATTGCTTGCAAGGCAGTGTGAAGGGACTGGGTGTAGTCTTTGCAGGAACGGATGCATTCATGGATGATCGGAGGCGAGGATTGGCGAGTTATGAAGCCTTAGCTACAAGATTGGCAAATAACACTTTTGCCATCGATGGTCTACGGGATTACTCGGGCCCGGTAATCCGGCTTCCAAACTTAACTGTCGAAGACCTCTACGTTTTGCTGCATAATATTCGCCAGGTTTATGCATCAGGTGACGTTTCACGTTACCTCGTGCCTGATGAGGCGCTCAAGGCATTTATCCAGCATTGCGCTCAGACGCTAGGTGTGGAATTCTATCAGACGCCTCGTGACGCTGTAAAAGGATTTGTAGGCTTTCTTTCTGTCTTGGAACAAAATCCAGGTACAGATTGGCAGAAGCTGCTTGGCGGCATAAATCTTCAGCCATCAATAAACCTGGAAAGTCTTCCGGTGACAAAAGATGTCACTCAAGTGCCACAGAATGGCGAAAAGGACGAGTTGG
>CAZHLQ010000260.1:0-2873 GCA_964533235.1 uncultured Gudongella sp.
CCGCATTGCCTTTGACGATTTACTCGAATACGCTCAGCAGATGCGTGCCCGCCAGGCTAATGCCCTTGAGCGCATGGCAGAAAACGCGCGTGAACTGGGCCTGGATTACTGATGGCAGGTCATGCTCGCTATACCGCGCTGTTAGACGCGTGCGTGCTGTATCCGCTTGCCATGACGGACGCGTTGTTGAGTCTGGCGACAGCGGGCTTCTTCGCCGCAAAGTGGACGACTACGATTGAGCAAGAATGGATACGGGCCATCGAGCGCCAACGGCCTGATCTCATCGGGCGGCTGGATGTACGTCGAGATAGCATGCGTGAGGCTGTTCCCGACTGGGAGATACCCGAGTCGGCCTGGTCACAATTGGTTCATAAACTTGCGCTTCCCGATCCAGACGACAGGCATGTGCTGGCCGCCGCCATTGTGGGCCATGCAGATTGCATCGTTACCGCAAACCTTCAAGACTTTCCCAGGCCCGTACTGCTGGAATTCGGGATTGAAGCCATCGATCCGGACACCTTCATCGTCAATCAATGGGATCTGGACCCGGTGAGCGCGATTGCAGCATTTAAACGGATGCGCGCCAGACGCAAGAATCCGAAGTCCAGCCCGGAGGATTTTGCGGACGCGCTCGAGATCGGCGGCTTACCAGCCACCGCTGAACGTTTGCGTGCAGCATCAGAGCTGATTTAAAGCTGCACTATGGCGCCAGCCTGTCATGTGGATTTGATGCGTAATTCCTGGATGACAGGCTTACCGTTACCCGCCGGAATGCGCTTGACCGTACCGTCCTGTTGAGCCTTTTGGGCCACCGACATGAAATGCAAGACGCTGCGCCGCTTGGACTCGATAACCTTCGGGTCCATCTCACGTTTTTTCACAGCCATAATAGCCTCCTGACTCAATATCGCTGTTCAGTATAGGTCGGAAGCCGGCTTGGCGGCAACCTTCGTGATTCTTCAAGGTCCGCTGGTAAAGTTTTGTCAACGCAGGGTAAGCAGGCTGATACAGATATTGAGTGATGTAGCGCATGGTTTGCCAGTGCTGCATCGCTACGTCCACCAAGAACTGTCCGAATTGAAAGACCTGACGAGGGTTGCGCAAAGGCCATAAGTGATAATCGAACATTTGCTCGGGGTCATTGGCATCAGCCCGGATAAACTTGATCAGTCGATGATCTTTTGCGGGCCTGAAGGTGCCTACCCAGTTTTGCAACACATCTTCTGCCAAGTCGGGGTCGGTCCCCAGGGTAGCCTCAAGCGCTGAAAAGAACATTAAATATCTGTCTTGGTCGAACTGGAAAGCAACGACCTCCAGGTGTTCAGCCAAGACAATTACTTCACCCGAAATCCATGTACAGGGGCCATCGGGAGCCCGGGCGAACCAGTCACGTAAAGCGTCCGGGGTCATGTGATTCAGCACAGGCGACTCCAAGGGATTCAGAAAGCCGGGGAGTATAAGGCATGCTGCCTCCATGCCCGGAGGGTCGGCGAGATTCAAGGCCTCTACCACCATCCCCAGAAGAATGGCCCGCATCGTGTCACTTGAAGTAACGCGTATTTTCTGCCATTGTCCTCCCATTAACCATCCGCACCGGAGGCTCCATGTGGCTACTGACCCCTGAAGGCTTTTTTTCGATCGTCCAGAAACCTGCCGATAGGGCACGCGGCACCCTGACGGTGCGTGCCCGTGTGGCCGATGATCTGGAGAACCTGCGCCGCACCGTGCTGCCCACCTTGGGACCGACCCAGGCCGGCCTGGGCACTGATTACAAGTTTCGGGCCACCGCACCGCGTGAAGACGTGGCCCGCGCGCTGGGTGAATTGGCCCTGCGCACCACCTACAGCAACTTCAAAAATGCGGTCGCCCACCAGCAAGGCCCACAACGGGCAGCGCTGTACCACGAGGTGTGGGACGTACTGTACACGCTGCAGGACACCACGCCAGACACGCACCCCTGATCCAGGCCCTTGCACAGCCCGCATTGCCCCATTGCCATGATGACTACCCTGACCTGCTACCACCCGCGCCGTAACGATCAGGGCCAGCGTGTACGGCTCAAACACCCCAGCACACCCACAGCCCTTGATGCCTGGGCCAACGCCCGCCAAAGCGCCTGTGTGGTGCCCGATGGCCCCATGCCCGCGCAGGTGAACGGGATCGTCGTTGAGTCCTGGCGCCATGCTCCCACCACGCCAGACGGCTGGGAAGCGCTGGCCTGCAGCACAGTCATTGCGGAGCCCGCCTTTAACGCCCCGCCCGGCTACAAGAAGTCCGCAGGAGCGGTGATTATCGAACCGGATCACCGCGTCTGGCTGGTGGCGCCTAGCAATGCCTTCGCGGGCTATCGGGCCACCTTTCCCAAAGGCACGTTAGAGTCCGGGGTCAGTGCCCAGGCCAGCGCCCTGATAGAAGTCTTTGAAGAAACCGGGCTGCAGGTTCAATTGCAACGCCACCTGATCGACGTGCCGCGCAGCCTGAGTTACACCCGTTATTATCTGGCCCAGCGTGTGGGCGGCTCACCCGCCGACATGGGCTGGGAGAGCCAAGCGGTGCTGCTGGTGCCGGTGAGTCAATTAGCCCGGCATTTGAACAGCCCCTACGACGTGCCCGTCTTAAACGCCCTGTTGAACATCTTGGGTGAGCCGCGCTAATTGCGCGCGATCAGCCTGCAGCTGATTCTGCCATGCGGGAACCAGGCCCCCCTCGTGTCGCTGGATCTGCGCCACCAGACGCGCATACGTTCGCCGGTGCATGCGTGCTGGTCGGGGCGGCAGCGGTAACATCAGGCAGTTGTCCGAATCGAGCCGGCGACGCAGGCGATTGGCCCGATCCATCTGGCGCAGCAAAACGCTCTCCCATTGGCTCGGGTA
>CAZHLQ010000261.1:0-3165 GCA_964533235.1 uncultured Gudongella sp.
AATAATAATAAGAGGAGAGTGTAAAATGAATAACGTTAAATTAGCAGTGATATATTATAGTATGGGTGGTTCAAACTATCAATTGGCAAAGTGGGCTGCTGAAGGTGCAAAAGAAGCAGGAGCAGAAGTAAGAGTATTGAAGGTTCCTGAGCTTGCACCTCAATCTGTAGTAGACAATAATCCGGTTTGGAAAGCTACCCAGGAAGCAACTAAAGATGTTCCATTAGCTACAAGTGCTGACATCGAGTGGGCAGATGCAATTATATTTAGTGTACCAACAAGGTTTGGAGTCATGGCATCGCAAATGAAGCAATTCCTGGATACTCAAGGTGGTCTTTGGGCTCAAGGCAAAACGGTAAATAAGGTAGTAAGTGCAATGACATCCGCACAAAATCCACACGGGGGTCAAGAGGCTACAATTCTTTCACTATATACGATGATGTATCACTGGGGTGCAATAGTAGCAGCTCCTGGATATACTGATCCAGTTTTATTCGGAGCAGGCGGCAATCCTTACGGAACATCAGTATCAATCGGTCAGGACGGAAAAATGGTAGAGGATGTTGAAGCAGCAGTTAAGCACCAGGCGAAGAGAACTATTGATATCGCTGCAAGGATCAATAAATAAATATAAGAATAAAATTTAGCTTGTTAATATAAATATAAGGTCGAAAAGGGTTAATTACTTTTTTCGACCTTATATTTATATTGACATTGACGTTACGTAAAGGTTTATACTATCTATATGTTATTTATCATAATTGCTGTGAGGTGTTGTGGATGGAATATAAAGTAAGTGAGCTTGCAAATCTTGCAGGAGTTACCCCAAGAGCCTTGAGGTACTATGACAGGATCGGATTATTGAAGCCACTATATGTGGATGAAAATGGCTACAGATTTTATGGAAAGCAGGAGGTGGATAAGCTACAGCAGATATTGCTCTTTAGGGAGTTGGAAGTTCCTTTGGATGAAATAAGAATAATACTAGGATCTGATGACTTTGATAGGGATTCAAGTCTAAAAAGGCATCTTAAGGAGCTCTATAACAAAAAAGACAGGGTGGATATCCTAATCAAAAATGTTGAAAAGACAATAGCCGCAATGAAAGGAGAGACAGAGATGAGCGATAAGGAGAAATTCAAAGGATTTACGAAAGAGATGATAATACAGAATGAGAAAAAATATGGCAAGGAAGTAAGGGAAAAGTATGGTGATGAGGTAGTCGACAGTAGCAACGAAGCACTTACTGGAATGTCCAAGTATGATTACATGAAGCTTAACAGAATAACCGAGGAGTTTAACAAAACTCTGATAGAAGCTGTTGAGACTGGAGATCCATCCGGTACAATAGCTCAAATGGCCTGTTCGCTTCACAAGGATTGGCTTGGCTTTTTCTGGGCTGATTATAACAAGGATGCTCACCTAGGTCTTTCAGAAATGTATGTTGCTGATGAAAGGTTTAAAAAACATTATGATTCTATAGTACCTGGAGGAGCCGAATTTCTAAGAGATGCATTAGCTGTATTTTGCAGCTAAAACCACACCCCCATTGAACTCATAGCAATGGGGGATATTTTCCAGTTGACGTTACACAATGCGTAATGATATATTAAATGTAACGAAAGATTGTAAGTTATAAGAGGAGGATCAATATGAGGAAGATAATCCTATCAACAAAAGAGGACTTAAATATTTACATGAATCCCACCAGACAGGAAATCCTAAGAATATTAACCCTAAGCATCGATCCAATGACTCCCAAAATGCTCTCTGATAGACTTGGTATATCAGCATCAGGAGTCCAGCATCATATTAAGAAGCTCTTAGGCTTAAATCTGATAGAGTTAGACCACACTGAGGTCATAAATGGTATAAATGCTCGGTTCTATAAAGCATCGAATGTGACTGTACAAATAGGCCTTGAATCCGATGATGGCACTTCACACCGAAGAAAAGCGATAATGCAGGCAAGCATATCTGGGGTATATGATAGATTTAATGCACATTTGGAGGAATCTGTGAAGGAGAATCCAGTGACAACAGAGAAATTAGTTGCACACGGGGATATACTAACAGGTATTGTTCATCTGAATCAGAAGGATTCTGTAGAATTGATGTCGATAATAAGGGATTATATCGATGATCATTCAACTCCTTCCAAAGAAAAATCACCTTGGGAATATGCTTTGATACTATATGATACAAGTTACAGGAGTAATAATCAATGAAAAGGATAGTCCAATTTTTGATATTCTTGAATCATTTCTCAGTTGGTCTACTGGCGCCTGTCCTTAATCTTATGCTGCTTGATAGAGGAGCGAGCTATCAGACTCTGCCTCTATTATACATGGTTATGGCATCAGTGATACTTCTATTTGAAATACCGAGCGGTATTTGTGCAGACTTGATAGGCAGAAAGAGAGTTTTTTTACTTTCAGGTTTTTTCAACACAATTTCCTTTATTTTGTTATTCTTAGCTAAGGATAGTATTATCTTGTTGTTTTTATCAATCGCACTCTACGGGATTGGAAGGGCATTTGCATCCGGAAGCATAGACGCATTAATAATAGACCAAGCTGTCGTAGAGAATGGGAATAAAGGTTTACCAAGAATAACTGCCAGATTATCTATTCTTGAGGCTGTAGGTTTATCACTTGGAAGCATCTGTGGAGGCTTCTTAGCCAACCTTGGAGAGGGGTATTCCATAAACTTAATAATCAGAACTGTTTCAATTATACTAGTTATGGGACTAGTGCAACTTTTTATTGAGGAAGTACCACATGCCGATGAAAATCGAAAACCATTCAGAGAACACATAAGAGAAGGCATTAAGGTTGTTTTATCAAGCAAAGCCTTTGCTATAGCCATATCAGGAGGATTTACAGTAGGCCTGGCATTGTCTTCAGTCGAAACCTATTGGCAGCCTGCCTTCATTCAGGTGAGTGGTAGTGAAGAAAGCAATTGGATGCTTGGAATAATAATGTTTCTAGGATTCGCAGCTGTATCCGGAGGAAATTTCCTTGCACAAAGGGTTCTTGGTGGTCAAAGTAAAACGAACCTCAGGATCCATATACTTAGCAGAGGACTGCTAGGTGCTTCACTGGTACTATTTGCACTCCAAACATCAAAAGCGGGCTATATATTACTATACATATTTTTATACTT
>CAZHLQ010000262.1:0-6577 GCA_964533235.1 uncultured Gudongella sp.
TGTTATCAGCGACCAGGTCTCCTTTGGATCCCAGCCCCAGTACCTTGACCACGCAGCCTTAGCCCAAATGGCTCCTGTGATTATAACCCAAGTCAGCATAAGGAATCCAAATGCTATTACCCTGTAGCTTAAGTAGTCGCACACCTCGGCATCGGGCAGGGATCCCTTCCCTGATCCTGCTATATCCTTCCTCTGATTAAGCAGGTACATGGTGGATAGCCCTGCTGCAACAGCAAAGGCTCCATAGCTTATTACAGCCGTTCCCACGTGAAGCGGCAGCCAGCCGCTTTGAAGTGCAGGCATCAAGGGCTTTATGTTCTTTGGAAGCATTGATGCGTAGCCCATTACAAGAAAGGCTATGGGCATTACAAACGCTCCGACAGCGGTAAATTTATAGGCATAGTGAAGTACCAGATAGCACATGACTATACCCCAGGTAAAGCTTGTGGCAAACTCAAACTGATTACTGAATGGCAATCTTCCGGACTCAATTACTCTTAGAACGATAGCCGCTGTGTGGATAGCAAAGCCCAAGGTAGCAAGAATCACTGCCGCCTTTCCTATAGAATCCTTCTTTAAGGCAACGTATATAAAAAACCCTATCGCTGACAAAGTATATGCTATAAAGCCCAAGGTAAAAAAGAGTTCCTCAAAAAACAATATATCCATATCAACTTACCTCCCGTCCCGTTATCTGTTTAATCATCCTTCTCACCTGATAGTTGAATCCCCAGCTGTTCTGCCTTGTGATCGGAGAAATCTTCCCGTCCTCCACAAGGATAAACCTTGGATATAGGTAGAAGGAGAGTATCAATCCGAGCAGCATAGCAAAGCTTCCTGCCAGGACGAAAAAGTATCCGAAATCTTTTCTATAGGTAAGACCTGTATAGAGAACTGAATCATCAAAGGATATCGTATAATCCTCCATATCTATCGTCTGTCCCGGCTCCAGCACATATGAGCCAATGTGATTACTAAATTGGTAAAGGACCACGGCATAGTGGGGATTATTCTCCTTCTCAGACATTGTGAGCGGCTCTCCCTGGCTTGTTATATTAAAATCCGGATAATAGCCGTAGAGGTAAATAGTCATATGGCTTGGCTGATAGAAATGGGATTCTCCATTTCTTAGTAATCTGCTATCAAGTATCTCCCCTGTTGAGTCCTTGATGGACAACCTGCTTGCCCAGCCATAGCTTGTTTGGTAAAAATTAAGGGATTGGATCTTCAATGGTTTATTGACCCAGATCTTCTCCTTGATGTCCTGCTTGCCTGGAGATATGACAGATACCTCACTGTAATACTGCTCCACAGTGTTATTCTCTCTAAATCCAAGATAAAAGTCATCCAGCTTCAATGAGAATCCATACTCCGGGAAGGGCTTGATATCTCCCGGTACCAAATTAAAGAAGCCTTCCTCAGCAAACATATTGCCCAGGAAGCTCCCCAGGATAATGATTATTATCCCTAAATGAGTCACTGATGACCCAATGCTTCCGATCCTGCTTTTAGAAGCTCTGAAGCCGGAATCTGTTTCAGTTATTCTATATCTCTGTTTCTTCAGATGCTCCTTAAAGGTTCCTTCTTCCCCGGGCTCCAGAATGTATGTATCTCCGTCAGCCTTAGGCACTGGGAAGTACTCCTCTTTAAGTCTCTTAAGCTGAGATGGAAGGATCTTAAGAGTACAACCTACAAGATTTACTATAAAAACACCAAGCAATACCCTGAATATCCAGGAGCTGTACACCTTGTCAAATTGCATTGCCATAATAATACTTCCAAAACTGTTGTAGCTTTCTATGTAGAATTCCCTTTGTAACCCCTGAGGTAGAACGGTCCCTATGATGGAATAGGCTGCTATCAAAATAAATAGAGCGATTGCAAGCCCAAGACTTGTTATATATCTTATGAACTTATTTATTGTCATCTACCTCCTAATGTCAAATTAAATGCACAAAAAGGGGAGCTGGGCTCCCCCTCTGTTTACTAATAATCCAGTGATGGCGGCAACGCTGGTATAAGCGCTTTGTTCGCCTCGCTGTCTGTTTCTCTTAAGTCATCCTCGCTCAGCCAAATCCTTGTGTTTGAATGGCAAGAATCACAGCTTTCGTTCTGGAAGGTACTCTTTTGAACGTTGTGAGAAGGTGAATAGTTCCAGTTTACCTTTTGATCAAAGTTTGGCATCATATTCTCCCCTACAACCTCAAGCATAGACTCCTGTCCAGGGACGTGTCTAAGTACGACGTATTTGTAAGGTCTTTCCTCAGTAGGCTCTGGATTATAGCCTACCCTAAACATTATCTTCATTTCAGATGAGCTGGCAAGCCCTGAACCGTCTGCCTTTTCGTCCAGGTGGCACTCGAAGCAGTTGTTGTTTGCCTGTGAGTGACATACCTGACATGACAGAGAATCTCCATGGACCTTATGCTCTACATCCGTTGCAACCGCCGGATCCTTGTCGGTGTGACAGTCAGTACACTTAGGCAAATCTACAGCCCACATGTCCTCAGGCACCTCTCCGGTTCCGTGGAAGTTGTTTACAGGGTGGCAATCCATACAGGTCATGCCGGCATCGAAGTGAACGTCACTCCCAAAGCCAACCAGGCCCATAAATTCCCCTGCATTTCTTGCATTATGGCATGCATAGCAGCTCTCCTCCATTGATGGAGTTCCCTGGAAGCTGTGCTGTGCAATAAGACCATTAGAAAAGTTCTTAGGTCTGCTTACGTGGCAGTCTCCACAGGTAGCGTGACATTTGTAGCAGTCATTGTCAAATACTTCTTCATGATGTGGCGACTCAGACAATGAGCTTATGCCCGCATATCCTGACAAGCCGTTGGCCATGCCGTTAAGATTGAAGTGGATGGCGGTGTCGAAATCACCTGTAACATTAGAGTGACAAGCGCTGCATGTTGATTCATACTCTCTTGATGGATATGGGTTCATATCAGTGTGGGCAACTGCTTTGTCAGGAGCATTCTCGCCGCCGTGACAAGTAATACAGCCCAGACTTCCATGAGTAGATGCAACAAACTCCTCTGATACTAAAAACATCTGCACAGTTTCCAACTGTGGGCCAGCAGCGCCTCAGCCACCAGTGTTTTCAGCAACAGGCTTGTCCTTGCCCCATTCCGATGCTGCGATGACAGACTCACTTGTGTGGCATGCCACACAGCTGGAGCTGTCTATGGACGGAAATTCAAAGGGCTTGTCTTCGCCGCCCCCTACTTCTGTATATTGCTCTTCCGGCAGAGTTGGAGCTATGACGAACTGGTATACTCCCAATGCCGCCACTCCCAATACTGCCACTACCACAAGGCTTGTTATCCAATTGTTAAAAACCTTGGGTTTGGACATAGACTTCACCTCCTGTCCAGCTAGCTAATTATTTTGTAATTCTCGATGCCGTTATTATTCAGTTACGGTAGGAAGAGCTTCTCCATCCCAACCAGTCATACCTCTGTTAAGGCTGATCGCGTTGTAGCCCATGATTCTAAGAGGTGCTATGGTTATACCAGCTGTTTGTCCTGTATAGCAGGTAACATAAACAGGTCTGTTCATTGGGATCTGATCAGTATTAGCGCCAACTGTCTTGAATGGTATATTTATAGCAGTCTCAATGTGTCCCTTTGCAAAGTCTTCTGCTGATCTGATATCAAGCATTGTTATAGCATCTGGATTTTCTTCAACTATTGCAAGTAGATCCGCAGGAGCGATTATGTTATTCTTCTCTGGTGGGAAGTAAGCTACTACAGCATCCCATATGATTTGCTCTTTCTCGTCAAGCTCTGGAGCCTTTGCTGCTGGTAGTGGATTTGCATCCATTTGAAGTGTATCCTCTCCAAGATTAAGAGGAGCCCATCCAAAGTTCATACCGCCTCTAAAGGATACTGCGTTAAAGCCCAGCATTTGTGCAAGTGCTGTTGCTTGAGCAGAGGTTTGCCCTGAATAGCATTGGAAAATGATCTGCTTATTCATTGGAAGTACCTCAAGGTTGTCGCCCATAGTTGCCCATGGAATATTTACTGCATTTGTGATATGTCCCTTTGCGTAGTCCTCAGCTGATCTCAGGTCTACCCAAAGTACTGCATCAGGATTCTCTTCAGCAAGTGCCAATGCTGCGTCTGATGCCATGATGAAGTTGTTGTCAGGAATGTTGTTCAACAAATTCAATGCTGCTTCCTTAAGTACATCCTCTGCTACCAGTGCTGGCTCTGGTGCTGGCGCTGGCTCTGGTGCTGGTGCTGGTTCTTCAGCCGGAGCTGGCTCTGGTGCTGGTGCTGGTTCTGCCTTTGGTGCGCAAGCTGTAAGTACTGTTGCAAACATCATTAGTACCAAAAGCAGGCTGATAATTCGTGCTTTACTTCTCATTTTTTGCCCTCCTCAAATTTTGTTGGTTAAAATATTAACTTTCTTTGGTAACATAGTCCCAAAACATATTTATGTTAAGTATACCAGATTCAGGGAATATGTCAATTACTGATTGGCTAAGTTCCAATGTTAAAGCATTTTCAAAGCATCGTTTCCGAGCTCAGAAATGTCCTTTAGTCCAATTATCATCCCCTTCAAATCAGTCATAGGAACTACATCTCCTCGATCCACATCAGCCAGACTAAACTTTTTGTTTAGTGTCATGAGCTGTCGACCGCCGGTCCGGATCCTCTCAAGATAGGATAAAAGTCCTATCTCGAACATTCCTGAAATGTGATTCCAAAATAAGGACTAAAAGCCATACAAACCCACCCTTCACATTGAAGATTCAATAATTTACCGTGATATAATTTTACTCCCGTAATTGTCATATGTCAATTATTCTATGTATCTGTTGACAATAAAAAACCCCGCTTAAAGCGGAGTTTGTCATATTTTTTTCCAGTATACAAGGTCGGTGTATATCGTTCCCTTGTGCTCCTCATATCTCATCCCTGCTAGATGGTACTTCTGCTTCTTCCTGAAGGATAGTGATGCAAAGTTTGGAACAGGATCAACTAATGTTTCAGAGAATATGTAGTGGATATCATGGGACCTCATTTGCTTGATGATCTCTTCGTATATAAGGCTCCCGATTCCTTCACCTGTATGCTCGGCAAAGATTGCAGTTTTGTCTATCAGAACAAAATCCTCGAGAAAGCTTTTGTCGAATGTTGGATGCCAGTTTATCTTTTCTACCCAATCAGGATAGTATCTGAGCCACATTGATTTCTTGTATGATAGTGAAAAGCCTATAATATTCTCATTTATTGTCGCTACGAAGAAGTACTCAAGGTTTTCTATCCTGTCCCTGAAGAGCTTCAAGTAGTATTCAGGGTCTGACGGGTAGTCATCCATGAGGAAGCCCTGATAGGAGTCCTTTTGACCACTGACACTGCAAGCCACACTATATATTCCTTCCTCATCACCCAGCACTGCTTTTCGCACCTGGATACGACCTATATCCAGATCCTCTTCTGTCTTTATCTTCTTGTGTACGTACATATATTACCCCCTATATTATAGATTTAAAGAGACAACTTATATAATGGTTAAGTTTGTACTTTAACTTATTATATCAAAAGCTAAGTCAGGTGCATAATTATTTTTTTGCTTATATCCTACTGTTTCTGTTGTCATTAAACCCACACTGGGTATAAAATCATCAACCCCTTTAAAAATGAAAGGAGCGATATCAATGAAAAAGACATATTTTAAGATGATTCTAATCTTGGCTATAGCCATAATGGTACTTGCTGGATGTGCACCTGCACCAGCAGAGCAGCCTGCTGAAGAGCCAGCAGAGGAGCTTGTATTGACTCTCGAGGAGCTGGCTGAGTATGACGGTAAGGACGGCAGAAGAGCTTACGTTGCTGTAGACGGTATAATTTACGACATGACAGATTCACCTGCCTGGAAAGAAGGCGGTCATAACGGCTTCCAGGCTGGACTGGATCTGACTGATGCTATCAAAAACGATTCTCCTCACGGAGTTGGAAAGCTTGATAATGTTCCAGCTGTTGGGAAGCTGGCAGACTAGATAACCAGGGGGTGTTCTATGTATTCGGTATTGGGATGGTTGAATGCAGGCATATTGGTGATACTTCTTTCACCCTTCCTGCTTAATTTTCTGAACAAGCACCTTATAAAGACAAAGAGCAAGGGCTTCAGGGATTTTGTAAAGCTTTTAAGAGGCTTCCACAAGCCTCTTGGAATTGTTCTCGCCATACTTGCACCGATACACGGGTATATGGCATTAGGTGGTTTCAGGCTTCACACAGGCACGTTTCTTTATCTTTCGGCATTTGCTACAGCAGCGCTTGGCGGGAGCTTCTACAGGTTGAAAAAAAGAGCGCTTTTTCAGTGGCACAAGAGGATGGCTGCGGTGACAGTAGTACTGCTATTGATCCACATCTTCTTCCCCAGCGCGCTGTTTTACTTGTTGAGATAGTTTTACAGACAAAATCTTAATATAAGATATAAGATAATATTTGGATGCAATCGAGAGGGAATTCTTTTATCGGACCGCTCACGGCCGCTTGGCCAGGAAATGTCCTCAAAAGAGTTCCCCTCGATCATCGTAGTGTAACATGTTATTCTGAGGGAG
>CAZHLQ010000263.1:0-2519 GCA_964533235.1 uncultured Gudongella sp.
TTGTTATATACTCATCGAATTCAGCTTCCGGAACAAGTTTCTTTTCCCTTACCGCCTCACCGATTATCTCGCCTACCGGCATTCTTGGTGAAAGACTTGAATATGGGTCCTGGAATATTATCTGGATCCTGGGCCTTAAGGCTCTAAGGTCTCTTCGATTAAGGTCGTGTATCTCTATCCCGTCAAACTTTACTGAGCCGTCTGTTTTGTCTGTCAACCTTAGTATCGTCTTACCTATTGTCGTCTTCCCACAGCCTGACTCTCCAACAAGGCCCATGGTGGTCCCTCGCTTGATGTCGAAGCTTACGTCGTCAACTGCCTTTACATACCCCTTCACCTGGGAGAACATCCCACCGGATATCGGGTAGTATTTCTTGAGGTTCTTGACCTGGATTATGTTTTTGTCATATATTACGGCCTCACTCATTGCTCTCCCTCCTTCCAGGCATGTATTGGTAGCAGGCTACCTTATGTGTGCCACTTATCTGATACGTTGGAGGATAAACTCCCTCACAAGCCTTGAACGCCTTATTGCATCTGTCCTTAAAGTAGCAATAGTTAGGCATATCTATCGGATTAGGAACTGATCCGGGTATGCTGTAAAGCCTATCTACCTTCTTGTTGCTGCTTGGCTTGGATTCCATCAGTCCAACAGTGTATGGATGCTTCGGCGAATGGAATATCTCCTGGGCCGTTCCCTGTTCAACAACTCTTCCAGCGTACATTACGACTACATAATCCGCCATTTCAGCGATTACGCCAAGGTCATGGGTAATAAGCATGATGCTAGAATTTATCTGATCCTTAAGGTTTCTCAATAGGTCCATGATCTGCGCCTGGATAGTTACGTCAAGCGCTGTCGTTGGCTCGTCAGCGATGATAAGTTTAGGAGTACAAGCCAGTGCCATAGCGATCATAGCTCTCTGCCTCATACCGCCCGACAGCTCATGGGGGTACATCTCATATACTCCCTCGGCATTTGCGATCCCTACCATCTTGATCATCTCGATGGTCCTTGCAGTTACCTGATCCTTGCTCATCTCAGGATTGTGAAGCTCAATTACCTCATCGATCTGCATTCCCACTCTGAAAACAGGATTAAGGCTGGTCATAGGCTCCTGGAATATCATCGATATCTCATTGCCTCTGATTTTTTGCATTTTTTCTGTAGGCATCTTGGCGATGTCATATACCTGGTTGTCCAGGTTAAATCGAATCTCGCCGTCTACGATCTGTCCCTGAGGCCTTTGCACCAGCTGCATTATAGAAAGAGAGGTTACGGACTTGCCACAGCCTGACTCCCCAACGACTCCAACAGTTTTTCCTCTAGGCACGTCAAAGGATACTCCGTCAACTGCCTTAACAACTCCGATATCAGTAAAGAAATAGGTGTTCAGATTGTCTATCTCAAGAATATTGTTAGGATTTTTCATGGTCGTTATAAACTCTGACTCTGGAACGTCCTTTCTGTTTCTTACTCTTTCGAACTCGTCTGTTATCCTTCTGTTCTCCCTTGATATCCTTCTAAGCTCCTTGGCAGAAAGATAGTTCACGTTCTTGACGGACTTTCCATTCTTACCGTTTATTATTCTATCCATAAGGTTTTTCTTATTGTCCATTTTGCACCTACCGTTTCATCTTGGGGTCAAAGGCGTCACGCAGGCCATCGCCTACGAAGTTGAAGCCAAGAACCGTCAAGAGTATAAGCGTACCCGCAGGTATCCACACGAACCAGAAATTGGTCATCTCATAGGCTGTGGACACACCGCTTATTATATTTCCCCAGGATGCCAGCGGGAATTTTACCCCAAGTCCCAAGAAGCTCAAAGTTGATTCATAAAGTATTACAGAGCCAAGTCCCATTGTTGCGAAAACTATAAGCTGCGGAATTACATTTGGCACAAGGTGTTTGAATATCCTTCTGGATACCGATAATCCCGTTGCTTCTGCTGCAACCATAAATTCCTGCTCTCTTAGAGACAGTATCTGACCTCTAACCATACGTGCTATGCCCGGCCAGCTCATGATTCCAAGTATAAACATCAGGAAGTAGATCCGAAGCTGCGGAGCGACCTCCATTGCATCCATTATTGAACCTAGAATTATCAATAGAGGCATGAAAGGTATACAATTGAATACGTCTACTATACGCATAATGAGCATATCCACCCATTTGCCAAAGTACCCTGCTAAGCCACCCATAATTACTCCAAGGGCTGATTCCAGAAGAACTACGATGAATCCAATGGTAAGTGATATCCTACCGCCGTACATAAGCCTTGTCATAACGTCCATTCCATGCTTATCAGTGCCAAGCCAGTGCTTAGCTGAAGGCTGTTCATGGATGGATATAAGGTGGGTCTGAGTATCCGCCTTTACAGTATAAAGATTGTTTATCCTCGATACCTGGTACTCTACATCAACACCCTCTTCATTCTTAAACATGAAGGATGGGTGATTTCCCTCTATGGCATCGCTTAAAGCCTTCTTGAATTCTATTGTAAGGAACACATCCGGTG
>CAZHLQ010000264.1:0-2199 GCA_964533235.1 uncultured Gudongella sp.
TTCCTTGACCATCTCCGCGCTGTCGGAGTATGCGCCCAGCGACTCAAACGCCGCCGCCGCATGGTCGTACTGCTTGCCCGACAGCAAATCGGTTCCCTTCTGATAGATTGATTGACGCGCCTTCTCCGCGCTGTCCGAGTAGCCTCCCAGCGTCGCAAATACTTCAGCCGCTTTATCGTATTGCTTGCCGGACAACAGGTCTGAGCCCTTTTGATAGATAGATTGCTGCGACTTTTCCGCGCTGTCTGAGTAAGCCCCAAGTGATGCAAATACCTCCGCAGCTTGGTCATACTGCTTATTTGCTAATAGGCTTAAGCCCTTTTGATAGATGGAATTTTGAACCATTTCTGCGCTGTCGGAGAATTCTCCGAGCAAAGCAAAGGCTTCACTTGCATTGTCATAGTCTCCCTGAGCCAACAAGGCTTTCGCCTGAAGATACTGGATTTCCTTCACCTGGTTTGCGCTCTCTGAATAGTCGTTCAAAGAGGAGAATAGCGATATCGCATCATCAAAGTGCCCCTCCGTCCGAAGCCTTTTCGCTTTCAGGTAAATGCTTTCCTTGGCCCGCTCCTAGCTGTCGGCATAGTTTTTATGGGCGGTAAACGCCGTATATGCATCATCATACTTGCCTTCTGCCAGTAGTGTGACGGCTGCGGCGTAGTTCTCCTCATATTCCTTGGCTTTTGTGGCACTGTCTTTATAATCGTAGAGACTAATGAATCGACTGTAAGCAGCGGCATAATCCCCGGAAGAAGCGTTCTGAATTGCCCATCGATACAAGCATTCTTTTAGTGTTTCCTCAGCAGGCGCATAATTCTCAAATTTAAGTGCCCTCAAAGTATATTCTGCCGTGTCATACTCGCCCTTCTCCATTTCTGCGATGGCATAGGCATGCAGGCTGTCTTTCATACGGTCCTCGGAATCTTTGTAGCCTCTGGCAGCCAGAATTCCGAATATTCGTGCTGCGGCAGAACTCTTTGCTTCTTGCAGAGCCTTTTCCGCGAGATCGTATATGTCTTGAAGCATTCGGGTTTCTGAATCGCTGTACTGCTGATCGGATAAGTCCCCAAGCAAGTAAACAGCAGAATCGGTATTCTCATTTACCAGGTACATTTCAGCTTCTGCGAACTCGCGCCGAAGAATCAAATCCGGCAATGCAGCGAATCTGGCCGCGCTGTCCTTGAAGGTGGCGATGGATTCATAGATCTCAGCGGCATCTTCATATTCCTGCTCAGCTTCATACCTGCGCGCGTTGTAGTACACGACAAGCAACTCACTGTCTTTGAAATCCTTCAGGGACTTCAAACTGCTAATAGCTAACTCATGCTGGCCGCCTTCCGCCAGCTGAACCGCCTTGACATACATGATGTATTTTGAACTGTCCTCATAGTTCTCGATTTCGGAAAAAGCAACCACAGCCTCACTGTATTTGCCCTGGGTGAGCAGCTTTTGCGCATCTGTGTACTTCGCTGCATCGCTTTTTGCACACGATGACAGAAGGAGAACTGCAGATATGCACATGACTGCAAGCAGTAGTTTCTTGAGATGATTTCTCATAAAATTACCTCATTTCGTTGTGTCCACATTATACGGCATGCGGATGATTTCAGCAACCAAATTGATGATTACGCCAGTCCTTTACCTTCGGGAGTGCTGAATGCAGCTCTTTCTAGCCTTTATGAGTTAATCTTTGATTCGATTTCCTATTCAGTCGTCTAATCCAGTCACCCTCTTTCACCGTAGAAAATGACAGCCAACAGACCATCATTAGTCATCGAAATCTTCAACGCTTTCAATGATTCATCTCAATAAAATGTTTCATAACCTGTCGGCTGTCGCCCATACTGATGGCTCTCAACAATTATCCAGAGAAGAAGGGCGGCGCTCTTTATGGCACCGCCCTTGGAGTTAAGGAGTATTATGAAAAAGCAACTTTAGACTGACCAGTACTAATCCAAAGAGCAATTTCCCCGGCTCGTTTAGGTACTGAAACTGAGTCGTGATATCTACTGTCTATTCGACAATAATGTATATCCGCTCAGTCCATCCCATGGAAGCGCGCATACTCCTTCGTGCCAACAGAAGCCGGCACAAGACGTATGCACACTACAGCACGAAGCTCATGCACATCGTCATTTCCTCCTTCTTGGCTTGTATTTCTACGGTTTCCCGTAGTTGATGCCAAGAATAAATATATAC
>CAZHLQ010000265.1:0-1706 GCA_964533235.1 uncultured Gudongella sp.
TATGGCTGCAACGCAAAACATCTGTGAAGCCTGTAACATGGATAATAAATGTAGTACGTAAACTTTTAAAACTTAAATAAACATGGACCCAATTAACGATGGAATCATGATGCTACTTGACGAAGTAACGTTCAAGGGCAATGTATTGGGGTTAATCTCTGCCGACGGCCTAGACTGGGGCGGTGATGATCCTACGGAAACAGACCTGAATGCGGCGCAACGCCGTGACGGACCTGTGAAAAGCTTAATTACGGCACCCGGTACGGACGTGCTTACCTTTCAAATGATTCAGCTCATAGCCGAAGAGATTGCTAAGATTGCAGGCGGTACGGTGGTTGGCGAGGTGTATAGCGGACCGCAAAAGGTGGCTAAGCAGGAAGGTGCAATGACCATTAAGACTGGTACAGGGCAAACCATTACCATACCTAAGGTTTCTTTGTGGGGTAATATTCGTGGTGGTTTGGGTGGTACCAAGAACCTTTACTTAGCTTCTAACGCTAAAATTCTTAGTCAAGAAGGAGTTGCTCCGTATACCATTGGCCCAACTGCACCGGATGTTTCAGTGAGTGAGTCAGAACTTAGCTTCCTGGCTACAGGACAAACGCAGGTTGTGCGTATCTCTGCCTCGGGTGCTGTCAGCTTAAGCGCTGCTCCTAGCGGCTTCACGTTTGCACAAGATGGCAACTACTTGGTTATCACTGCGGCCAACAATACCGGTGCTGCTCGCACAGGTACGGTTACACTGACGTTGGTTGCCGATCCTACCAAGACTGCAACAATTGCTCTCTCTCAAGCTGGAGTATAATATGAGTTTAAATACTGAAATAGCAACCAGTGAGTTATTACTAGATTTGGGCGTGTCGGTGCCACTCCGACCGCTCAAGTTTATGAATTTCAAACGGTTGCGCAGAATCACGCTACACCGTCCGCACTTTGGCGGCATTGTGATGCAGGCTATGTATTACAACATGATAGGCTGTAAGGCCTCGGAACTTAAAGACTACGATACCGAACAATGGATGCAGTTTATTGCCAAGAACGGCAAACTATGCAGTTACATTGTAGCACTGTGCATCTGCACAGGTTTCGTTACCTCTAAGTTTCACAAGTTGGTAGCCTGGTACCTACGATGGCGGGTGCATCCGGTTACGCTGGGTGAGTTGATGCAGCTAAGCGTTGCGCAAATCAATACAAGCCCTTTTCGGATTATTACCAGCTCGGCCGAAGCGATAAACCCGCTAAGTCCAAGGCTGGGGCAAAAAACAAAGGGGAGTTAAAGGGCCACATGGAAGGCTCTCATAGCCCCTTCGGATTCGTGATGCAGATTGCATCGCAAACCGGTTGGTCCATTAAGTACATTACATGGCAAGTACCTTATGCCTCGCTGCTCCTCATGATGATGGACATGCCGCATTGGGTGGATGGAGAAGAAGAAAGCAATGCCCCGCGCAAAACGCCCGGACGAAGCAATGCCGCTGCCATGTTTGAAGAACGTTTTAATAAAAAGTAATTATGAAGCCTGTAAAATTCGAGATAATTGGTGAAGACAAGACGAAGCCCGCTACTGATAGTGCCGGTGCTAACATTGATGCTCTTACAATTAAGATTGAGGAGCAAAAATCGCTGATTACGAAGTTACAGGCTGAAATCAATAAGGTGCAGTCTTCTACCGGCAAGGGTGCGGGCATGCACACAGAGGCTGACAT
>CAZHLQ010000266.1:0-3756 GCA_964533235.1 uncultured Gudongella sp.
ACATAGTATTTACTGCAATGCAGATCAAGGAGGACTTCATAAAAAAAGTGGGTCCAATGAAGCTGTTCGACGGTAAAAAAGCTAAGGAACACGCATTGGATATGATAAAGCTTCTTGATATAAGATGCACAGGTCCAAAACAGACGGCAGGAAGCCTTTCGGGAGGGAATCAGCAAAAGGTATGCCTGGCAAGAGCTTTAACGATAGATCCAGATATATTGATAGTATCAGAGCCTACCAGAGGTATAGATATTGGAGCTAAAAAACTGGTTCTTGAGTACCTTGTTAAGCTGAACAGGGAAAGAGGGATAACTATAATAATGGTCAGCTCAGAGCTTGTTGAGCTGAGATCCCTTTGCGACAGAATTGCTATCGTATCAGATGGTAAGCTTGCTAAGATCCTCAAGCCTGATGCATCAGACGCAGAATATGGCCTTGCAATGGCTGGCTCAAGGAAGGAGAGTGGCGGAAATGAGTGAAAGGCTAAAAAGCATATATGACAACATCGGTCTGCCGAGAATAATCATAGTTGGCTTCTTTCTTACCATACTGGCAGCAGCGGCACCACTTGGCCTGAATGTATCCAGCCTCATGGGCGATGCCATAAGAAGGTGGGCGATGTACGGTATACTTGTGCTCGCCATGGTACCAGCCGTTCAATCAGGAATAGGCTTAAACTTTGGCATAAGCCTGGGTATCGTTGCAGGTCTCTTGGGAGCTACCCTTGCAATTGAGATAGGTATAGCCAGTCCATGGCTTAGCATACTATTTGCTATGCTCGTTGGTCTTGCTATTGGAAGTGTTTTCGGAATAGGCTATGGAATGCTTCTAAACAGAGTTAAGGGATCAGAAATGACGGTCTCTACGTATGTTGGATTCTCCGTTATAGCCTTTATGAACATGATCTGGCTGTCATTGCCTTATAAGAGCGGTGAGCTGATCTGGCCTCTGGGCGGACAGGGAATGAGAACGACCATCAGCTTGGAGTCAACCTTTGGGGGAGTATTCAACAACTTCCTTGCATTTACTATTGGAGATCCCGTCACAGGAATTCCAATACCTACTGGTCTGATACTTTTCTTCCTTCTGACATGCTTGCTTGTTGCAGTTTTTATGAAGAGCAAGCTGGGTATGGCAATGAGTGCAGCTGGCTCAAACCCTGCATTCACTAAGTCTTCAGGTATCAACGTCGACAAAATGAGGATATTGGGAACGGCTGTATCAACAGCTCTTGCTTCTATAGGTATAATTACCTATGCACAGAGCTACGGCTTTCTTCAGCTATACAACGCACCTCTCATGATGGGCTTCCACTCAGTAGCAGCTGTTCTTATTGGTGGAGCTTCAATAAATAAAGCAAAAATTTCTCACGTTATTATCGGAGCATTTTTATTCCAGGGGATATTGGCGGTAGCGCTGCCGGTAGCCAATAAGGTTATTCCTGAAGGCAACCTTTCAGACGTTATCAGGATCATAATATCCAACGGGATCATCCTATATGCCCTTTCTAAGACGAAGGGAGGAAGCAAATAATGAGCGAATCCAGACACAAGCTAATGAACAAGATTCTCGATAATAAGGTAGTACTGCTTTTCGTGATACTTTGTATCGGTGCTATCTACGCATCAAAGAACCCTTTGACCTTCGTTTCTGCAGAGCTTTTTACAAGGATAGGCCGTAACGGCTTCATGGTTCTGGCACTACTTATCCCTGTTCTGGCTGGTATGGGACTAAACTTTGGTATAACAATTGGAGCAATAGCTGCACAGATAGCGGTATTCTGGGTGGTATACTGGGGTTTCAAGGGAATCGAGGGATTTCTTCTTGGAGTACTTATGGCAACGCCAATAGCAATTCTTTTTGGTTGGATGGTAGGAAGGCTTTTCAATAAGATGAAGGGTGCCGAGATGATCGCAGGTATGGTACTAGGTTACTTTGCTGACGGTCTTTATCAGCTGTTTTTCCTATACGTTATAGGCGGGATAATACCTGTCGACAGTCCCAGATTGATCATCCCAGGCGGCATAGGTGTAAAGAACACCATCGACCTGGCAGACAATCTCAAGTATTCACTTGACACAGTATCCATGCTGACTATAACAGAGATATTCTTCTTCGTTGCTGTTGCAGTTCTTGTGGTCAGAATGGCATACAACCTTCTAAAGAAGACAGGTGTATCTATCATTAAGGATGTTATCCTCCTTGCGATCGCGGGAGCGATATATGGAGCTACCTTTGTTCCACAGGTAGAGACATTCCTTGCAACTGACAGATTGCTCCTTCTCCATGCGGTACTTATAGGCATAGCTGCTTGGGTATTGATCCAGGTATGGAGAATAATAAACAACAAATTGATTCTTAAAAAAGAGGATTACAATATCAAACAGCCTATAGCAGCTATAATAACCATGGCTATAGTATTCGGCCTGACTTACCTTAAGCCCGTCGAAGAAATACTTATGTACGTATATATACCTGTTACAACTTATTTGTGTATAGTAGCACTTTGCATATTCAATAACATGCTTCTAAAGACAAGGCTTGGACAAAACATGAGAACTGTAGGTCAGAGCAGAGTAGTAGCTAATGCAGCAGGTATCAATGTTGACAGGACACGTATCATAGCAATGATACTTTCGACTGTCCTGGCATGCTGGGGTCAGCTTATTTACCTTCAAAACATAGGAACCTTCTCCACGTATGGAGCTCATACACAGGTGGCACAGTTCACCATTGCAGCCCTACTGGTAGGAGGAGCGTCCGTACAGAAGGCGACCAACAAGCAGGCAATAATTGGAGTAATACTTTTCCATACTCTGTTCATAGTTGCCCCTCAAGCAGGCAAGCAGCTATTCAACAATGCTCAGCTTGGAGAGTACTTCAGGGTATTCGTAGCTTATGGAGTAATAGCTGTTTCTCTTGCTATGCATGCTTGGAAGACTACAATAAAGCCAGCAATAAAGGATGACAAACCAAAGGCAACAACTTCAGAGGCATAATGATGGGGGCGGCTGTTGCCGCCCTTTATTTAGATGGCGGGAAAACGTTTTACCATGATAACGCAATAGCGAAATATTCGTATTTTTCAAGAACGGCTTGACTTGGACGTTACCTTACAATTGCAAATATAATTTGAAAATTGAGGCTATAAGTGATAAAATTATGTATGTTGATCAGACAACTTAATGAGAGTCTATTTGTAAAGTGGTTAGTAAGTTGGTTACATCCCACTGACGGGTCAGGGGATAATGCATGGCAGCTTCTCAAATATGCTCTATTTTTTTAACCTCATCTTAGGATAGAGGAGAACTAAACAAGAAAGGAGCTACATAGTTGAAATCATTTTATCTTAAGCGAATCGTATCGATGCTTATTACGATCATCCTGATTACTACGCTTACCTTCACAATGATGCACTCGATCCCGGGAGGCCCATTCACCAGAGAGAGACCTGTACCTGAGGAGATCCTGAGGGCATTATCCCAGGACCAGGACCAGAGCGTTAAGAGAGCAGCCCTGTCGCGCCTCAAATAACGGATTTACAAAAAGTTTGGTTTAGGCAGTATGCCAGATTTCGGCCAGGCAATCTGCCCAAGAATCAACCTGACTCCTCATCAAGGTGGCCCTTGATATCAGCCAGAGCATCTGCCAGGGTCCTGGCGTTATCGTACCCCTCCAAGATCCTGATCAGCTCATCTCTGGGAAGAGGCGAGATCTCTCTTATCATCCCGGTCAAATTGGGAACGGCCCTGACGA
>CAZHLQ010000267.1:0-1870 GCA_964533235.1 uncultured Gudongella sp.
TCACTTTAGTATTGCAATGACTGAATTTCAGCTATATGATTAAGGTGCGCATAATCAGTATAAGCAAATAATCATACTTCAGGAGGATAGAATGAACAAAACACTGAGAGAATATGGAATTAAGCTCGGCCATCTGCCAACTGGCAAACATAATTCAATCACTGACGTTGCAGGAGTTAAGGTCGGACACATGACTCTTGATTCAAGTAATATAAAAACTGGTGTAACCGCCATAATTCCACATGAGGGTAATGTATTCAGAGAAAAATTGGTGGCAGCGAGCCATGTTATCAACGGCTTTGGGAAATCTCAAGGACTTGTCCAGATAGACGAGCTCGGGACAATTGAAACTCCAATAATACTTACTAATACTCTAAGCGTTGGCATTGCCCACAAAGCAGTTGTTCAATACATGCTTGAAAGAAATGATGACATAGGCGATACGACCGGAACTGTAAATCCAATTATCGGAGAGTGCAACGACGGCGTATTAAATGAGATCAGGATCCCTTCTGTATCTGAGCATCATATTATAGATGCATTGAATAATGCAGGTGTGGAATTCCAACAGGGCAATGTCGGAGCAGGTACTGGAATGGTATGCTATGAATTAAAGGGGGGTATTGGTTCAGCATCAAGGATCTTAGATCTAGGTGGTACTGAATTTACCGTTGGGATATTAGTACTCTCAAACTTCGGGTCAATGGAGGATCTAATGATAAGGGGAAACCCAGTCGGCGAAAAGATCAAAGAGAGGATTTCAAGGCAAGAATCCGGGAAAGATAAGGGTTCAATAATGATCATATTGGCAACAGATATACCTTTAAGCTCACTTCAGCTAAAAAGACTCCTGAAGAGAACCCAATCTGGTATCGCAAGAACTGGCGGTTACACAGGAAACGGCTCAGGAGAGGTCGCGATTGGCTTCACAACAGCTAACAAGGTATTCCACTATGAGGAAGATGCCTTTGTTGAACAGAGAGTAATTCATGAGGATCTACTTGATATGGTATTTAAAGCAACTGTTGAAGCAACAGAAGAGGCTATACTGAACTCACTTATATGCTCAAGTACTACGATCGGTAGAAATGATAAAAAAGTATTTAGCCTTATAGACTTCTCAGATCTACTTTAACTTCTTATAAAGTCATGAAAAAAGACCTCCAGCCGGAGGTCTTTTATATTGCATATATATGGTGCTTCTCATGCCTATCTACTATCCTTGCAGGGACACCAACAGCTGTAGCACCTGGAGGGATATCCCTTAAAACCACTGAGTTAGCACCTATCCTTGCAGCAGCACCTACTGTTACGCTTCCAAGGATTTTAGCGCCTGATCCTATAATAACTCCGTTACCAATAATTGGGTGCCTTCTTACTCCTGCTTCCCCTCCAGTACCTCCTAGAGTAACACCATGATACATGGTTACATCATCTCCTACAACCGCGGTTTCTCCTATAACTACTCCCATTCCATGATCAATAAACAACCTGCTTCCTATTTGTGCACCTGGATGGATTTCTATTCCGGTCCTTCTTCTAGCATACTGTGATATCAGTCCAGATATGACATTGTTCCCTAGGTTGTAAAAATAATGTGAGATTCGATGCCAAAATAGGATCTTCCACCCTGGATAGAGAAGTATTACCTGAATCAAGCTTCTTGCTGCGGGATCTCTTTCAAGTATATTTTTTGCATCTTCCATCAGTTGTTTTACCATAGTTTAATCCTTCCTATATAAATCAGTTGAAAGATATCTTTCGCCTGTATCGGTTAAAATTGTTAATACCCTTTTCCCCTTTCCCAGCTCTCGTGCAATTCTGATCGCTGCAGCCAGGTTCGCGCCCGAGCTTATTCCAGATAATATCC
>CAZHLQ010000268.1:0-11162 GCA_964533235.1 uncultured Gudongella sp.
AACTTAAGGAATGTTAGAAAAGGAGTTGGAGCTTATGGCTGGAATAACTGGCGTTGGTGGAATTTTTCTTAACTTTGAGGGTGACAAGGATTTACTTCACAACTGGTACCACACGACTCTTGGGCTAGACATGACTGATTATGGGACGGGATTTTTGGAAGGCAGACAGATGATGCTGGTCTCATTTAAAAGAAAACATGAAAATGCACCGATAATAAATTTTCGAGTTGAAGATATTGAAGCTATATCAGAAAATCTAAATGAGCTTGGCCTAGATGTAAAGCAAATTGACGAATATGAATATGGCAAATTCATGCAGTTCATAGATCCCTTTGGCAATTTAATTGAGCTATGGGAGCCCTATGAAGAACCTTATCTAAACATGGTTAGGCAGGAGATTGAGGGTTACTTGAAAAAAACCTCTGGAAATACTGATGAGGTGTAACAGTGGCTTTATATTTGAATATCAACGATCAGTTTAATAGGCTGCTTTCAGTAAGATCCTCAAATGGTTCGGACTTCTGGGCAACTCCAGATGGAAAGCTGGGAATTGAAAGACCTATAAGCACCCTTACGGCTTTGATGATTATGAGTGAGCTGAGGGTCCTCAAAGATAATGAAGCTCTGCAGGGTGCTGCAGAGCTCGTTATGAGTGCAGTAAAGAGCGATGGTAGAGTTAAAATTTCACCTAAAGGGTCAGTCTATCCATGCCACACGGCGCTTTCTGCAGCAGCTCTGTGTCGAAATGGCTTTTGTGAGGATGAAAGGACTAAGCTTATACTTAGATATCTAGCAACTGACAGACATACGGATGGTGGATGGCGATGTAAGAAGTTTTTATATGGAAAAGGCCCTGAAACAGAGCTTTCTAATCCAGGAGTTACTCTTATCGCTTTGGATGCATTTCGATGTGCGCGCCTTGAGCGAGAACTTCTCGAATTTGATGATGCAGTTGAGACTCTTCTTGATCACTGGGTAATCAGATCACCTGTCGGCCCTTGTCATTTCGGTATAGGTAAGCAGTTTATGCAATTGGAATTTCCTTTATACAGATATAATATTTTTTATTTTGTATATGTACTATCATTTTTCAAGAAGGCTGTAAGAGACGAAAGATTTAAGGAAGCACTTGATGTACTCAGATCTAAGCTTGATCAGGAAGGAAATATTATTATCGAGAAAACAAAACCACAGCTTCAAAAGCTTGGGATATATAAAGCAGGTGCCTTATGCAATGAAGCGAATGAAAGGTTTAAGGAGATTATTGATAATATCGAAAGATTAAGATGAGATAATAGAACTGTAAAAGATATCTGGTAAAGATATAATAAGCTATCAAAGCCATAGTTCAGATGCTTTTGATATGGAGAAGATCATTCTTCCATTTTTGAATCAAGCAGACGTATACGGCAGAAACCGGATTCGAAATAATTCGTTGAGCTGAAGGGAGAGAGGTTCATGGTTGACAAATACATTAGAAGAGCTAAGATTTTCAAAGCGCTTGGAGACCCAAAGAGGATAATGATCATTGAGATGCTCCAAAATGGTGAGCTATGTGCTTGCAAGATCCTCGAAAGGTTCGAGATGGCACAATCAACTCTTTCTCATCATATGAAGCTACTTCAGGAAAGTGGGTTTGTCAAGGGAAGAAGTGAAGGCAAGTGGGTGCATTACTCACTTGATCCTGATGGTTTTGAGATCGCAAAGAGAATCATGTCAGAGTTATCCTCAACAAAAAATAAATTAAGGAATATCGGAGAGGAATGATGATCGAATTCAAGCCGATTTATACACAAAGGCTGATGCTTAGAAGACTGGAAGAGTCAGATGCAGAAAGCTTATTTGAGTACCGCAGTATGCCTGAGGTATACTTTTACCAGGGCTTCAAGCCAGATACTATAAAGGATGCGCTTGAGTTCGTCAGATTGAGATCTGAAGAGCCAAATATTCCTGGTACCCGGTTTCAACTTGCAGTATGCTTAATAAAGACAGGAAAGCTTATCGGTGATATCGGGCTGAAATTTCTTGAGGACGGGAAGCAGATGGAAATCGGTTACACCATCCACCCGATTTATCATGGAAATGGATACGGATCCGAAGCAGTTAGTGCAGCCTTAGATTACTTATTCAGAGATCTTAAGAAACATAGGGTAACAGCTTCTATAGATCCGGAGAATCATAAATCTATAAGACTGTGTGAAAGACTTGGGATGAGAAAAGAAGCTCATTTTATTAAAAGCCTTTTGATCAATGGCAGCTGGGCAGATGATGTTATTTACGCTATTTTAGAGGAAGAATGGATGAAAGATATTAATAATAACTCAACGGATCCTATAGGGGAATATATTTCCGGGTGTCCAGAGGATGTACAGCCATTATTGAATGAAATCAGAAAGGCGATATCTCAGACAGCTCCTGATGCTATTGAAAAAATCAGCTATAAAATGCCAACATACTACCTGAAAGGAAATTTAGTTCATTTCGCAGCTCAATCCAAACATATTGGATTCTACCCAACACCATCAGGAATCGAAGCATTCAGAGATGAACTGAAGGACTACAAAACCTCAAAGGGGGCAATCCAATTTCCTTATAATAAGGCCTTACCCATAGAGCTGATAAAAAAGATAGTTAAATTCAGGGTAATTGAAAATATGAGTAAATAGTAATTGCATATAATGGCATAAAGAAGACGGACGTAGCTCCGTCTTTACTTTTGTCCGATAATGTGCTATAAAAAAGTATTAATAGTGCATCTGTAAGCCTAAATACTTTATAGATGCTTTTAAAGGAGGGGTATTCATGACAGGATCATTGAAGGATTTTAAGAAGGTGGTTATAAAGATAGGATCCTCCTCTCTTACACATCAGAGCGGATTACTCGACCTATGGAAAATGGAGAGTCTTGTTAAGCAAATAGCTAATCTTTACAACAGCGGAAAGGACATTGTAATCGTATCCTCTGGAGCAATAGCTGCAGGAATGGGAAAAATGAAATTCATTGACAAGCCCAAGACGATACCTGAAAAACAGGCTGCAGCGGCAGTCGGACAGGGAACCCTGATGTACATGTACGAGAAGCTATTTTCTGAGTATGGGATCACTGTAGCACAGGTACTATTGACAAAGGAGGATATGTATCAGGACGTAAGGCGAGAGCATAGTATAAATGCTTTTTCTGCTCTCATAAAGCACAGGATCATACCGATTGTAAATGAAAACGACGTTGTCGCGATAGATGAAATTAAGGTAGGAGACAACGATACTCTATCTGCTGAGGTTTGTAAGATGATAGGATTTGAAAATCTTACAATTCTATCTGATATTGAGGGAGTTTATAATAAGGATCCAAGAAAATACAAGAATGCTTATATGATAGATGAAATAAAAAGTATCGCTGAACTCGATGAGATAGAAGCAGGAGATGCGGGATCAAATGTGGGCACAGGCGGAATGCAGACTAAGTTAAAGGCAGCACAAATTATTGCACAGGCTAAAGGGACCATGCTGATCGTGAACAGCGGGCATCATGAGATATTAAATGAACTGCTGATCGGTCGAAAATGCGGAACCTTTTTCGACTTCAGAAACTGATCAAGGAGGGTTAATATGAAGGACTATTCCAAGGAAATCCAGGAAATGGGATTACTGGCAAAGGCTTCAGCAAGGGTGCTTAGAACCAAGAGTACAAAGGAGAAGGACGATTTTTTGTTAGAGCTTTCAATCCAGCTTGGTGAGTTTAAGGATTCCATCCTTGAGGCTAATAAAATAGATGTTGATAAAGCAAGAGAAAATGGTGTTAAGGAATCCTTGGTTGAGAGGCTTCTAATAAATGAAAAGAGGGTCTCGGAAATGAGGGAGGGTTTGCTTCAGGTTGCATCATTGAAGGACCCGGTTGGAGAAATCGACTCTATGTGGGTAAATAACGCAGGACTTAAAATCGGTTCAAGAAGAGTTCCTATAGGTGTAGTAGCCATGATCTATGAATCAAGACCTAATGTGACCATAGATGCTGCAGCACTTTGTATAAAAACAGGGAACGCAGTTATACTAAAAGGAGGCTCGGACGCTATTTCCACAAATCGAGCATTGATGAAGGCAGTGAATAAGACGATTGAGATCAAAGGATTTCCCATGGGTACTGCTCAGTTGGTTGAAACAACAGACAGAGACTTTACTGGGCAACTATTATCAGCAAGAGACCAAATAGACTGCGTTATACCAAGAGGAAGTGCAGGATTGATCAATTTCGTCGCCGAGAACTCCAAGATACCTATGATAGAAACTGGAACCGGCAACTGTCATATATATGTGGATAAGGGATATGACATAAAAAATGCTGTCGATATCATAATTAATGCAAAAGTCCAAAGACCTGGTGCCTGTAATGCTTTAGAGACTTTATTGGTCCATAGTGACTGTGCCAGTAAGCTTCTCAAATCACTTGTACCATCTATGCAGGCTGCTGGGGTCACATTAGCATTGTGCGAGAATTCCTACAAGATAAGTCATGAGCTTGGACTTGATCTTGAAAGCTGCAGAGAAGCGACTAATGAAGATTGGGAGACTGAGTTCCTTGACCTGGTACTCGCAGTTAAGGTAGTCAACAGCCTGGATGATGCGATCGATCACATAGACAAATATAGCTCTGGACATTCAGAGGCAATACTTACAAAATCATATGGTAATGCACAAAAATTTCTGGACTACGTTGACTCAGCTGCAGTATATGTCAATGCCTCCACCCGTTTTACCGATGGAGGAGAATTCGGCTTTGGTGCCGAAATCGGAATAAGTACCCAAAAGCTGCATGCCAGAGGCCCTATGGGTCTGAAAGCTCTTACAACAAACAAATACATTGTCTATGGAGATGGACAGATAAGAGTCTGACACTGGGATTACCCGGTGTC
The DNA here is from genome assembly GCA_964533235.1 of uncultured Gudongella sp. Taxonomy (GTDB): domain Bacteria; phylum Bacillota; class Clostridia; order Tissierellales; family Tissierellaceae; genus Gudongella. The sequence goes on from CAZHLQ010000268.1 coordinate 4,911, forward strand.
TTTCTTTTATGATTAGCGCGACAAAGTGATACATATTTAACAAAATAAATCATATATACTTGGCACCATTATTGACAATAGGATTTAATTTCAGAGAAGACCCGACTATGTTTTGTAAATAATAAAAGGCTATAATCCAACATCTAATTGTTGGATGCAGTTTTGTCAATAGATAAAAGATTTCAGACAAATGAGAATATTTAATTATTTGCAAAGTGGCTATTTAAATATATGCTTCTATATGATATATTTTTCATGACATATATCGTTTATTAATTAACGAGGAGTGATATTATGCAAGCTGCTGAATTGAAACAGGAGCTGTTTGAGGAGCTGGAGCAGTATATCAATGGTATTGAGGAAAAGGATACTGCATTGATACAGGTTCTTCACCAGGCCCAGCATTTGTTTGGCTATTTACCGACAGAGGTACAGCTTTTTATAGGCGAAAAGCTCAACGTACCAGCTTCAAAGATTTATGGAGTTGTAAGCTTCTATTCTTACTTTACGACCACGCCTAAGGGAAAGAACGTCATCAATGTTTGCACGGGTACTGCATGCTTTGTAAGGAAAGCAGAGTCGATTCTTAAGGAGTTGGAAAAAACCCTTAACATCAAGTCCGGCGAGACGACAGGAAACGGAATATTCAGTATTGAATGCTTAAGGTGTGTAGGAGCTTGTGGTCTTGCACCTGTCGTCATGGTAAACGACGAGGTTTACGGCAAGGTCAAGGTGGAGGATATCCCCAAAATAATCGCAAAGTATTCTGAGTAAGGGGGAAGCTAGAGTGAAGAGAATAGAAGACTTTAAGGATCTCATGGAGATCGAGAATGAGTTAATGCACATAATGGACGTAAGAAAAGCTATGGCGGGCGACAGCGAATATAAAGAGCTTCTTATATGCGGTGGGACAGGGTGCATGTCCTCCCAAAGCAAAAAGCTATTGGATAACCTCAACAAGGAAATCGAAAAGAACGGTCTATCAGATAAGGTCAAGGCATCCATAACTGGCTGCTTCGGTTTTTGTGAGAAGGGACCTATTGTAAAGGTTTTTCCCGAAGACGTATTTTACATAGGCGTAAAGCCTGAGGATGCGGCTGAGATAGTTAAATCTCACCTTATAGATGGCTACAAGGTTGAGAGATTGCTATATGAGGAGCCAACTCTCAAGCAAAAGGTAAGCACTCAACACGAAATGGGATTCTATAAAAAGCAGGAGCGTATCGCACTGAGAAATTGTGGTCTGATAAACCCTGAGCTGATAGAGGAGTATATTGCAAATAAAGGATATGAGGCCATTGGAAGATGTCTCACCAAGATGACTCCTGACAAAGTGATCCATGAGATAAAAATTGCGGGCTTGAGAGGAAGAGGGGGCGGAGGATTTCCTACCGGTCTTAAGTGGGAGTTTGCAAAGAAATATCAAAGTGATATCAAGTACATAGTTTGTAATGCTGACGAAGGAGACCCGGGTGCCTTTATGGACAGATCGATTCTTGAAGGAGATCCTCACAGCATAATCGAAGCTATGATGATCGCTGGATATGCAATTGGAGCAAGCAAGGGTTTTGTTTATATCAGAGCTGAATATCCTCTGGCTATAAAGAGACTTAAAAATGCTATCAATCAAGCCAGGGAGGCTGGGCTTCTGGGTGCCAATATTATGGGCACAAACTTCAGCTTCGATATTGAGATCAAATTTGGTGCGGGAGCATTTGTGTGCGGTGAAGAGACCGCACTGATACACTCCATAGAGGGTGGCAGAGGAGAACCTACAACTAAACCTCCTTTCCCTGCCGAAAGCGGTCTTTGGGGCAAGCCTACAGTTGTGAATAATGTTGAGACTTTGGCAAATGTACCTGCAATAATAATAAATGGAGCATCTTGGTTCAACAAGAGAGGCAGTGATACCTCAAAGGGAACTAAGGTATTTGCATTGGCAGGCAAGATCAATAACGTCGGTCTTGTTGAAGTCCCTATGGGGATCACCTTAAGAGAGATAATATACGATATTGGCGGAGGTATCAAGGACGGAAAGGGATTCAAGGCAGTCCAGACAGGAGGACCCTCAGGTGGATGTATAACCAGTGAAAATTTGGATGTAAAGATCGACTACGAATCACTTTATGGAATTGGATCGATGATGGGCTCTGGTGGAATGATAGTTATTGATGATGACAACTGTATCGTCGATATAGCAAAGTTCTACTTGCAGTTTACAGTCGAGGAATCCTGCGGGAAATGTACGCCCTGCCGTGTAGGTAATAAGAGACTTTATGAGATGCTTACAGCGATAACTGAAGGAAAGAGCACAGTAGAGGATCTTGAGACTATGAGAAAGCTTGCAGAAACAATTAAGCTCACTGCTCTCTGCGGGCTTGGACAAACCGCTCCAAATCCGGTTTTATCTACATTGAATTACTTTTACGACGAGTATTTAGCCCATGTTGAGCAGAAGATATGTCCTGCAGGTGTTTGCCAGGCTCTGCTAAGATATTTTATAACTCCTGAGAAATGTATTGGATGTACGCGCTGCTCAAAAGCCTGCCCAGTAAATGCAATCAGCGGCAAGGTAAAGGAAGCTCACGTTATAGATCAGGATGTTTGTATTAAATGTGGTGCATGCTTCGAGGTATGTCCAGTTAGTGCAATTACCAAGGGGTAGGAGGGGAGAAGGATATGATAAATTTAACAATAAATAACAAGCCTGTGCAGGTTCCTGAGGGATCAACGATCCTTGAGGCTGCCAAGACAGTAAACGTTAAGATCCCGACTCTCTGTCACCTGGATCTTCACGATATCAAAATGGTAAATAAGGCCGCCAGCTGCAGAGTTTGCGTGGTCGAAGTCGATGGAAGAAAGACTCTTGCTCCTGCATGCTCAACTCCAGTATTTGAGGGTATGGTAGTAAGAACAGACACAAAAAAGGCAGTAAAAGCAAGGAGAACCGTCGTTGAACTTCTGCTGTCGGATCACCCCAGCGATTGCCTGATATGTGAAAAGAATACGAACTGTGAGCTGCAAAGCCTGGCTGCAGAGTTAGGAATAAGACACATAAAATACGAAGGTGAAATGTCTAGATATCCAATCGACAATAGCAGCTTATCCATTGTTAGAAATATGGACAAATGCATAATGTGCCGTAGATGTGAAACCATGTGCAACGAAGTCCAGACAGTCCATGCTTTGTCTGGAACGGGCAGAGGATTTGAAACTGTAGTGGGGTCAGCGTTCGATCTCCCTATGCATGAAACAAACTGTACATTCTGTGGCCAATGCCTTGCAGTATGTCCAACAGCTGCACTCACTGAGGTAAACAATGTTCCTAAGGTATGGGATGCAATAAATGATGAGAGAAAAACAGTGGTTGTTCAGACAGCACCTGCAGTTCGTGTAGCACTTGGAGAGGAGTTTGGACTGGAGCCGGGAACAGTAGTTACTGGGAAGATGGTGGCCGCACTTAGACAAATCGGCTTTGACATGGTTTATGATACTGATTTTGCCGCGGACTTAACTATAATAGAGGAAGCTTCAGAATTCGTACACAGGCTAAAACATGGAGGCAAGCTTCCTATACTGACAAGCTGCTGTCCTGGTTGGGTAAAATTCTTCGAGCATCAATTCAACGATATGCTTGACATACCTTCAAGCTGTAAGTCGCCTCATGAGATGTTTGGATCTATAGCCAAATCTTACCTGGCAGAGAAGATCAATATTCATCCAAAGAATATGACAGTAGTTTCTGTAATGCCATGCGTGGCGAAAAAGTATGAGGCAGCAAGACCTGAGCTGGGACATGGAGGTACTAAGGACGTTGATATAGTAATAACTACCAGAGAGCTTGCAAGGATGATACGCGAGGCAGGCATCGACTTCCTGGCTCTTGAGGACGAGGAGTTCGACAACCCACTTGGAGAGTCCACAGGCGCATCCGTAATTTTTGGAGCAACTGGGGGAGTTATAGAAGCGGCTCTTAGAACCGCTTATGAATGGCTCACTGAGGAAAGCCTTGACAATGTTGAGTTCCAATCCCTAAGAGGGATAGAAGGAACCAAGGAGGCAACGATAAATATAAATGGCCAGGACATTCACATAGCTGTTACACATGGACTGGGAAATGCCAGAGCACTATTGGAAAAGATCCGTAGAGGAGAAGCCAACTATCATGCAATTGAAATAATGGCTTGTCCTGGTGGTTGTATAGGTGGAGGAGGTCAACCTTATCACCATGGGAATCTTGAGATACTGCAGAAGCGTATTGAGGGTATCTACTCTGAGGATCGCTCGAAGACCATTAGGAAATCCCATGAGAATCCTATGATCAAGCAAATATATGAGGAATACCTTGGCGAACCATACGGAGAAATAGCACATGAATTGTTACACACCCACTATGTAAAAAGAACTAAGATGTAAAGAAAGGAGTCTGCGGTTGTTCGCAGACTCCTTTTAGAATCTTGTCTTCTTGATTTCATCCTCAAGTCTTTCCAGCTCCCTTATAGTCTCAGGAGCAAGCTTTTCAAAAACTTCCTTCCGAGCTTCAAGGGCATCCTGGTACCTGTCATCACGTTTTCTATTTTTCATCTTCTCATTCCAGGCTACCTTTTCATTATTGTAGTAAAGATCATAATCTACTATTCTGGTTCCATCCGGAAGATATTCGAGTCCGAAGAGCAGCTTTTTTATCCTCGAGGGCTCATGAAAGGTAAGGAGTCTAACCCTGTAAACCTCTACGACCAAAAGAGCTTTGGGATAATCCTTAGACCATGATTCACCCAGCACCAAGCCAAGCTCAAGATCCTCCAGGACCTCCATCATACGGTCATAATGCAACTTATATGCACCAAATTTATCGTAAATCCTAATTTCTACCTCGTGCCAATCCTTATTCCCGATGCCAATGTTAAGATATTTCAGCGCATGCATACTTAAATCCCGTTTAATGAGACCAAAATCGCCTTCAAGCCTCAAATAGCCGGGCTTAAGATCGGAAAGTACAATACGCCTGTTTAATGGCTTTTCAGTTAGTCCTATGAAAATGGCATCGCTTGATAGTTCCCCCAAATAATCTTCATAAGGGACGATATCTCCACCAAAGTCATTCTGGATCCTTTTAAGAACCTTATCAAGATCACCTACAGACCTCATGATTATCATATGGGGACCTGATTTGATGGATAAGATCTTTTGCCTTAGATCAGAGGACATTAATTCACTGATAAATGCCAGTGCCTCCTCATAAACCAGAAATGAGTCGGATATGGAAAATGCATTTTTGTCAGAATCGGGCTGATCTATAAAGAATACTACCGTCTGATATTCAGTGCTTTCATCAAGTATTTTTTTAGGATCTACACGCTCTGTTTTGAAACGGGTCAATAAAAATTCAGACAGACCCTCTCTATCTGATGATGTAATGTATAGTGCCCTGCTTCCACTTCTGATCAAAGATACCATCTTGACCTCCCTATATCCCTATTTTTTTTCTGTTTAGTCTGGCATTATCAGTTCCAATAGGATAATCAATATTTGTAATTTCAAGGGTTACAAGATCTATTAAGCTCATAGATACAATACCGTTAAGATCTCTATCGTTATTCATATCATCGTCAATAGAAGCAAGATCATGTCCATAAAGTCGTAAATCGGAAGTTACATCCATTAGGTCTGTAGAATAATGGGAAAAGGCAATATGAACCCCTTCGAGAGTTAAATCACCCTGTCTTTCAAAGATCATGATCCGACCACTGTGTTCCCTGACAAATGTCCTGTCATCATGATTACCAAGAGACACTATCACCTTTTTAGCAGAAGATTCCCGAAGTATCCTTAACAATGATTTTACCTCATGTTTGTATTTATGCAGAGAGCTTGGGTAAAGTCCAATTTTAATGTTATCAGCAAGATCGCCTGTGTGGATGATGTAATCAGGCTGAAGCTCTGTAATGATCCTTTTTAGTTCAGAATAAAACTGGCTTGGTGTATCTGATATGTGCAAGAGCTTAGGGTTTGCTGATAAATTGACGACATGATCTATTCTTGATCTTCCCAGGAACCCATTTATGATACTTTTTATCATGGACATAGCTTCACCTCCTTTGGATTATTATACACAACTTTTACTGGCATAAAACTAAATTGGTAGCGACCTGTAAAAATATTTGAATCTCTGGAAATAGTATGTCACAAAAATATATATTATGGATGAAATTAAATATTCATTATGGTAAAATCAATAAGACATGTATAGTA
>CAZHLQ010000269.1:0-1544 GCA_964533235.1 uncultured Gudongella sp.
CTTTTGGTAGCATGGCGTTGGTTTTCCTTCTTCGATTGTTGCGTATTAAAGCTCTCCAGACGGTTCCTCGGCGGACGACCTGTCAACCGGCCGACACTTGCCCAGTTCTATCATGGCGATTTTCTCGATGATTTGGTATGCAACTTGTGGAACTATTGCGTTGCCAAGTGCTCTGAGTTTATTGACTCTATCTCTATCTTTTTCGCTGGTAATTCTTGGGATGTTTGGTTCAGGTCCAACCAGTCGAGGGGAAAACCCATCATCCAACTGACCCAAGTAGGAGAAAGCGCTCCTCCCGCTTGAGCGTTCAAGGGTAGCGAATTTCGGTTGTATTGTGACGGCCCTCCATTGTTCGCTGCGTCTTGAGTTGATGGTGTTGGCCAGATGATTCTGCCCACCTTTGTCTCTAGGTTTCCTATGCGACGATTCGGCTTGTGGACTGACTCCGGCGTTAGGTTGTTTGTCATAGCAACCGCATTGCGAGGTGTCGGCCACAGTCGTATCCCTTCCCTCACTGCTACTTGATCCCGTAGATTGGACGCCTCTTTCCTCCCCGGTCTTGTTGTAGCAGCCTGTCGATCCATTGTTTCCTGAGATTTCCATGACAGGCCGCATAGTGTGTCCGGTGTGTGCCACCAACCATACTCTTTCTCTTCTGTGCGGCGCATTGACGCTGCAAGCTGGAATAATAAACGCCCTTGTTTCGTAACCAATGGCTTCCACTTCAGTGAGCAGATTGTCGAATTCCACTCCCCCGTTGAGACTAATAAGACCTCTAACATTCTCAAGGATGACCCATTCCGGCTTTGCTTCTCCGATAACTCTAAGAGCTTCAGGCCAGAGCCATCGGTCATCCTCAGTTCCTCGTTGTCGTCCAGCCACCGAGGCCGGTTGGCAGTTGTGAACGGCAAAACCATCTGCTGTATATGTGTTGTCATCCTTTACCTCTAAGTTATATACTGGTGTCTTTTGGTTCGTAGTTTTAACATTTTTGATCGGCATCCATAAAACGCCATCTTCGTAAAATCCATATCGGCTTGATCCGGAAACACAAAGACGATACCAATCTCTTTGTTTAACAGTGCGCCCCTCTATTATGGTTGTTGGTTCTGTCTTAATTGTTGTTAGTGATACGGGCTTTTTAAAAACCTTCACAGCAACCCTGCACATATCCATGATTAGGTTTCTACTGGTTGATACAATAGAAACTTTTCCTTTGTTATCAACGCACCCATCTGAGTCTATATAGCCCTGAAGCAGTGCGTTTGATTTTTCCTCAGACAGAAAGAAACATTCCGGTGTAAGCTTCTTGTTATGCGCCTTGCGACCAAAAGGAAGCAAAAATTCAACTAGTTCTTTGGAGCAAATCATGCACTTTAATGCTGTTCTCTCTTCTACTATGTGATAGTTATAGCCAGCATTTTTGCACGTCTTTTCTAATTCTTCTCTTTTGTCGTAGGAGTCGGTTATAATCACTTTCCACATTTTGCCCTTGCGGTTTGGCTCTGTGTTGGACGGTTTTCTCTCATAGTTAAGTATATAGC
>CAZHLQ010000270.1:0-4479 GCA_964533235.1 uncultured Gudongella sp.
TCGTTCAGGATGACAGAAATGAGTCATTCTGAGCGCTAGCGAAGAATCTTAAGCAGCTAACCAACTGACCAACTGACCAACTGACCAACTAACCAACTGACCAACCACTATCTACTATCTACTGTCAACTGGCTAAAGTCCCTTTATCGGCTGAAGACTCTCGGTATAATAGTCCATGATCACTGTAATATAGCCATCCAGACTCCTGTTTGTCTCCTCGTCTCCAGTATCTGCAAGGAGTGGCCTGCCGTCAAGGGAAACCATCTTGCTCCTTGGAGCCACAACAATTATATTCTTCTTACCTACTCTTTTTATTACCTCTGCACTTATCTGCTGGTTTCCTCGACCAAAAACATAGCCTTGCCCACCTATTACTGTTACTACAATTTTTGCTTTCTGATCTCCGATTATATCTAATATCTGTCTTTCATGAACATCTGACGCAACAAGCTGTTTATTCTTAATGATATCTATACCAAGAAGTGTGTTTGGAAGACCCAACTCCTCCATGATCGGTCTGATAGTAGTGCCAGATCCCATAATGTAGAATATGTCGTCCTCCATCTCTTCGATGACTTTTTCTGCGATTCCCGCTATAGCCTCTGATTCATCCGCGAAGCCACTTGATTTCTGTGTTTGGGTCAAATCAGGCATATTAGGTATCTTCATGTATCCATACAACCTTGCAGATACGACTCCTCCTCTGAAGGCATCCTCATCGATATCCATTACCTCAGCATCCTTGGTCCCAATGTCCAGATTACTCAGATAGGTAAAAGCTATCTCTCCGGCACTTCCGGGATGATTGGCGAATACTCCCGAGTGGATCTTAACTCCTGCAGGTATTCCAATAACCGGGAGCTTGTCGCCTACGGCTGAGTATACATTTCTGGCTGTGCCGTCACCACCTGCAAAAATTATCAGGTCTACTCCCTCACGAAGCATTCTTTCGGCTGCCTCCACTGTATCCTCTGGACCAGTTTCATCTTTAGCTACACCAAGTACTACAGGATCCCAGCCGAGCTCAAGGAGCTCTCTTTCCCCCATCTCCCCTGGAAAGGTAAATATTTCAAGCTCACGAAGCTCCTTAAGCTGAGTCAGAGCTTTCATAGCCTTCTTAGGCGATTCAGGGACTGCACCCATATCACGCGCCAGTTTAAGGACCTCTGGCCCATCAGTGCCTTTTAGTCCGACTCTTCCGCCCATCCCGGCAATCGGGTTAACGATAACTCCAAGCTTCATCTGATCAACCTCCTAATAAAATTATATGTCCTTCATGCTAAGGGAGATCCTTCCCTTGTCCTTATCTACATCAATTATCTTGACCTTCACAATATCTCCAACCTTTACTACTTCCTTAGGATGCTTGATGAACTTGTCGGAAAGCTGAGATATATGGACCAGACCATCCTGCTTGACTCCAATGTCGACAAATGCTCCAAAGTCTACAACATTCCTGACCGTACCATTAAGAACCATATCTTTTGAAAGGTCCTCCAGTTTAAGGATATCCTCTCTTAATATAGGCTTTGGCATTTCATCTCTTGGATCTCTGCCAGGCTTTTCAAGCTCCATTACAATATCGGTCAGTGTAGGCAGACCTACATTTAGCTCCTCAGCCAGCCTAAGCAATTCTTTGTCCTTATACCCAATTTTTACTAGCTTTCTCGCAACCTCATAGGATTCAGGGTGGACTCCCGTATTATCCAGTGGCTCAGTTCCCTCGGGTATCCTTAAAAATCCTGCGCATTGCTTGAATGTCTTGTCTCCAAGACCCTTTACCTTCAGCAGCTCTTGTCTGGCTTTAAAGCTCCCATTTTCTTCTCTGTGAGCTACTATACCATTTGCTACCTTAGTTGATATACCTGAAACATATTTCAATAATGAGGGACTTGCAGTATTCAGATCAACACCTACGCGATTTACGGAATCCTCCACCACGCCAGTCAGCGCCTCGTCCAGCTTTGTTTGGTTCAGGTCATGCTGATACTGGCCGACGCCTATATGCTTGGGATCGATCTTCACGAGCTCAGCTAATGGATCCTGAAGACGCCTTCCTATGGAAGCAGCTCCTCTTACTGTTACGTCGTGGTTTGGAAAGTCCTTCTGACCAACCTCAGAAGCTGAGTATATTGATGCTCCTGCCTCGTTTACTATCGCATAGGGGATCTTTTTGTCAAGCTCCGATATTAGCCCGGCAACTACTGCCTCTGTCTCTCTTGAAGCCGTTCCATTGCCAATGGAAATTATTCCTACATTGTATTTATCGATCAGTTTTCTGAAAATCTTCTTTGTCTCTTCAACCTTGTTTTGAGGCTCAGTTGGATATACTGTCGTGTTATCCAGAAGCTTTCCTGTTTCATCGACTACAGCGATCTTGCAACCTGTTCTAAAGCCTGGGTCAATTGCAAGGACTACCTTGCCCTTTATTGGAGGCTGCATCAGGAGAGGCTCAAGATTAAGTGCAAAAACCTTTATGGCTTCCTCCTCAGCTCTATCGGTAAGATCATTTCTTATCTCACGTTCAACAGATGGGAACAATAGCCTTTTGCAGCCGTCGTCCACGGCAGATTCTACGTAGCTTGCTGTGTATGTCAGCCCTTTTGCTGTCTTTGCCTTTATCTTGTCAGTAGCCAGCGTTTCATCGAAGGCGAGGCTTACCTTGAGCAACTTTTCCTTTTCTCCCCTGTTGATGGCGAGTACGCGATGATTTGGAACCTTTGATACTGGCTCGCTGTAGCTGTAATACATCTCATATACAGATGAAGCTTCTTTGTCCACGGCATCTACGACAAGCATTGCATTTTTCCAAAATATGTTTTTCACAGTAGCTCTATAGTCAGGATCATCAGCTATATCCTCTGCGATTATATCCATAGCACCCTGAAGAGCATCCTCCGAAGTTTCTACTCCTTTTTCAGTGTCTATGAACGACTTTACAAAGCTCCAAAACTGAATCTCGCTCCTTTCGGGCCTCATAAGCTCTAAGGCCAATGGCTCCAAGCCCTTCTCCTTAGCCATGGATGCTCTCGTCCTTCTCTTTGGTCTGAAGGGTCTGTAAAGGTCATCTAGTCTTTGTAGGGTCTCAGCCTTATCTATCTCTGCCTTAAGCTCGTCAGTAAGCTTGTCTTGTTCAGCGATGAGTCTTGTGACCTCTTCCTTCCTCGCTTCCAGGCTTCTAAGATAATTAAGTCTGGTGAAAAGCTCTCTCAATGTTACGTCCGTCATTTCGCCGGTTTGTTCCTTCCTGTATCTGGCGATAAATGGGATCGTGTTGCCTTCGTCAAGCATGTCGATTACGTTTTTCACATGTGCCGGTTTTAGTCCCAGCTCCTTAGCCAGTCTTGCTGTTATATCCATATTTGATCATCCTTCCCTATATGTACGAAAAGCTCTTCATAAGAAGAGCTATATATATAGGGCGGACAGGGTCGTCCGCCCCTACAAATGGTCCATGTTAAACTTAAAGCTACAATAAGCTATGGTGATTGGAGACTAATCGTTTAGAGGACATTTTCCGGCCAAGCGGCCGTGAGCGGTCCGATAAAACGACTCAGTCTCCATTAACTTCTCAAGTAAAATACATTTCTCAAGATTTATTACATCATTGACTTATACTTTAGGTATTCATTGATGAAATAATCCAGATCCCCATCCATTACTCTGTAAACATCTCCAACCTCTGCGCTGGTTCTGTGGTCCTTGACCATGCTGTAAGGGTGGAACACATATGACCTTATCTGAGAGCCCCACGCGATTTGTGAGTAGGAGCCCTGGAGATCCTCTATCCTCTCCTTGTTCTCCTCTTCCTTAAGCTGGATCAGCTTTGCTTTAAGCATGTTCATTGCTGTAGCTCTGTTGGAATGTTGTGATCTCTCCGACTGACAGGTTACTACTATCCCCGTAGGAATATGGGTTATCCTGATTGCTGAATCAGTCGTGTTTACGTGTTGCCCTCCAGCTCCTGAGGATCTGTAGGTATCAATTTTTAGATCTTTTTCATTTATATCGATCTCTACCGTGTCGTCTATCTGAGGATAAACGTCTATACTGGCAAATGAGGTATGCCTCTTGCCTGATGCATCGAAAGGGGATATCCTTACAAGCCTGTGGACTCCCTTTTCTGCCTTCAGATATCCATAGGCATTGAAGCCCTCTATAAGGAGAGTTACTGATTTTATACCTCCCTCTGTATCCGCGAGAAGATCAAGAGTCTCTACCTTATATTCCTTTCTGTCAGCCCATCTTCTGTACATCCTTAGGAGCATCTCAGCCCAATCCTGAGCCTCAAGACCTCCGGCTCCTGCATGGATCGATAATATGGCGCTCATGGAATCGAACTCTCCACTTAAAAGTGTAGATATTTTGAATTCCTCAGGCTCTTTCTTTATTTCGTTTTGGCTTTTCTCGTCCTCACTGTAGTCTGCAAAGCTTTAGTCTTCGAGGATGCGGTCGATAAGCGACTCAGTATCCTCAATC
>CAZHLQ010000271.1:0-3638 GCA_964533235.1 uncultured Gudongella sp.
GTTGCTGAGAATGGGTCGGGAACCGCCCTTAGATAAGGTACTGCTGTAACCCAAACTTTTTCGCTGTTTTCAGTATATCCCCCTGACGAAGAATGATAAACAGTGCTTGCCGGCAACCCATTATATGTTGCCACTAATCCAAAGGTTTCTGCTACAGCCCTGTTCGTGTTTCCGTGCTCTGATGCCATGCCTCCATATGCTTGACAATGAGTAGTATCGCATAAATTGTAGCCTTCTGGTGCATGCTTATTGATACTATTATAAACGAAGCTCCTCGCTGCAACAGCCTGTGCCTTTAGAGCTTCCTCTGAGCTAAGTGGAGGGATCTCCTTTGGAACTACTCCATAAAGATAACTTTCAACATCAACATGATTGATTATCATCAGTCCTGATGATCCAGATATAAATCCGATATATCCTCTATATTCAGTACCAGATACGTTGATAGTTTCTCCATTAGTACCAAGCACAATAGAACCATCCGCAGGTATTGTGGTTACATAGCTATTGCTTTCATCAAAAATATCAAGGCTTCTAGAATCAGTGAAGCTTATACTGACAAACAATCTGGTTGAATTAATAGTCATAAGGTCTTTTGTTTTATCATCCTTGCTGTAGAGCTCAAAACCTTCTCTGGAGGTCAAAAGCACTCTATCCAGGATAGCATACGTCTTGCCGATTCTGACGTCTACATAGTCAATCTCGTCCGCCAAAATGCAATTAGCGGGAAGTATCAGTACTAGGGCTATAATTATCAAAATTGAAGATAGGGCTTTTTTCATAATCTTGTCCTCCCAGATCATACTTCTGTGTCCTTGATATATGGTCTGTTAAAGTGCCTATATGCTTTCTCAGTTGCAACCCTACCTCTTGGAGTCCTCATTAAAAAACCAATTTGAAGTAGGTAAGGCTCATAGACATCCTCAATTGTACCTCGTTCCTCACCTGTTGCAGCTGATAGGGTATCGATACCAACAGGGCCTCCCCTGAAATTATCTATCATCGCCAAAATCAGCTTTCTATCCACTGCATCAAGACCAAGTCTGTCTACTTCAAGCACCTCTAGCCCTTTCTTAGCAATATCCTCATTTATTACTCCATCCTCAACTACCTGAGCATAATCTCTTACCCTCTTTAAAAGTCTATTGGCAATACGTGGTGTCCCTCTGGAACGCTTAGCTATTTCAAATGCTCCCATAGGATCGATCTGAATTCCCAGTATCCTCGAGGACCTGGTTACAATTTCAGTAAGGCTTTCCAGATCGTAAAGATCGAGATTCAACATAACCCCAAATCTGTCTCTTAAGGGGGATGTCAGTAATCCAGCTCTTGTGGTAGCCCCAATCAAAGTAAATCTGGATAGGTCGAGTCTGACAGATCTTGCTGATGGTCCTTTGCCAATAATAATATCCAGAGCGAAATCCTCCATAGCAGGGTAAAGGACTTCTTCAACAGTTCTGTTTATCCTATGTATTTCATCAATGAACAGAACATCATCATCAGAAAGATTAGTTAGTATACTAGCCAGATCACCTGGTCTCTCAATTGCCGGTCCTGAGGTAACTCTTATGTTTACACCCATTTCATTTGCAATTATATTGGCTAACGTCGTTTTACCTAGTCCTGGAGGACCATAAAGCAATACATGGTCAAGAGATTCACTTCTTCCCTTTGCAGCTTGGATAAATATCCCGAGCTTTTCCTTTGCTTTGTGCTGTCCAATATATTCATTCAACCATTTTGGCCTAAGTGTTGCCTCGTTCTCGATGTCATCAATATTCATATGTCTTGCAACTATTCTGTCCCTAATATCATCCATTTTAGAGTCTCCTTAAAACGAAAGTTTTCGTAAGCCTGCTTTTATTATATCCTCAACCGCCATATCGTCTGTTTCAAGACTTCTAAGCACCTTCTCAACCTCATACCTTGAATAGCCCAGAGATATTAGAGCTTCAACAGCCTCCTCATATCCATTTGAATAATCTTCTTTAAGTGGCTCTAAATCATCATAAATCTTGCCGTCTACCTTGTCCTTTAGCTCAAGAACTATCCTTTCTGCTGTCTTTCTCCCAACACCCTGCCCCTTACATAAAGCATTGATGTCTTTTGTTATTATAGCTCTCTGCAATTGAGATGGCTTAAGTGCTGATAAGATGCCGCAAGCTACTTTAGGCCCGACTTTGGACACCGTGAGAAGTAGCTTGAATAGACCTATCTCCTCAGGAGTCGTAAAACCAAATAAAAATATGCCATCCTCTCTCACTATTAGACTCGTGTGGAGTTTTTGAGCATCAGTGTGCCTCGAAGCATCCAATAGGGAATTGGTGGAAGTGTTTATTCTATATCCAATTCCATTGTTCTCAAGTATAAGATAGTCTTCTCCAATATGTGCTACTTTACCAATTAAATAATCTATCAATCTTAATCACCTATCCCGATCATCTCATTTTAAATGATTCTTTGAATTTGAGAGAACTGCCATGGCATAATGCTACAGCTAACGCATCCGCTGCATCGTCTGGCTTTGGTATTTCTTTAAGACTCAAAAGAAGTCTGACCATCTCCTGGACCTGGTGTTTTTCTGCTCTCCCATACCCAACTACTGCCTGCTTTATTTGCAAGGGAGTGTATTCATAGACTCCAATACCATGGTCTACTCCAGCCAAGATCTCTACTCCTCTAGCATGTCCAACCTTTATTGCAGTTTTAACATTCTTATTGAAGAAAAGCTCCTCAATAGCCATATCTTCAGGCTTATAAAATTCGATTATTCCTGACAACTCCCTGTAAACCATTTGTAGTCTGTTCGGGAAAAGCTCTTCAGGACTTGTAACTATAGTACCATAATCCAAAGCCTTAAAGCTATTCCCAGTACATTCAACTATTCCGTAGCCTACAGTAGCTATGCCTGGGTCAACTCCAATTATTATCATAAACTACTCCTTTTATGAATATCTTGACCTATACATTGTAACATAAATACACATGGAACCAAAAATACATTTTAAAACCCTCTGAAAAATAGATCAGAGGGCATTTAATTAATAATTATTTATGAATGATTACCTGTATCTTTTTAAGACACGATCGTTCAAGCCATTCCAGTATGCATCCTTATATAATCTCATACCATTTCTATTGATGATTTTTACGACCTCTTGATAAATATTGGAAAGTTCATCAGTCGTAAGCAAAGAATCATCCTCTGTAATATGTGTAAATTCCTCGCTATAATTTATAGTCAACTGCTTATCAAGATACTTATTGAGGCTGAATACCTTGCCTCGTATGATCTTGTCACAGTATTTATCTATCAAATTTATAAGGTGTCCGCTAACCTCTTCGTGTTGTTCTAACGTTGAAAAAACCGCATCCTTAAAGCTCACTACACTATCAGGACCAGCTTCAAAGTGGAATAAATATTTCTGATAATACAACTCATTTATTGGATAGTTTTTTACTGTAAGGTCCTCCAGTTTATTTGCTTCTTTAATATTGATAAAACCATTTTTATAGCCCTCCAGATAAAGAAGCAGCTCAAGCCTGTTGATATCTTCATGAAGCAGTTCTCCAAGATTTAAGGCTATAAGCTGATTTCCTCTTCTTTCCTTCAGTATCCTTGTTATGCTGTTTTTCAA
>CAZHLQ010000272.1:0-7313 GCA_964533235.1 uncultured Gudongella sp.
ATTAAATGCTTATTGAAATGATGATTCTGTCCGATGTCGATAAACAAAACCATTAAGGGAGGGGTGCATTATGGAAGAAATGAAATGTCCAGTAACTGGTCACACCAGCAAAAGTATCTCCGGAGGCGGAACTAGCAACAAGGATTGGTGGCCTGATCAGCTTAACCTAAAGATCCTGCATCAGAACTCAGGTCTTAGTAATCCAATGGGCAATGACTTTGATTATGCTGAAGAGTTCAAGAAGCTCGATCTAAAGGCAGTCAAGGAAGATCTATACAAGCTTATGACAGATTCAAAGGATTGGTGGCCTGCAGATTACGGTCACTATGGGCCATTGTTTATACGTATGGCTTGGCACAGCGCCGGTACATACAGAATGGGCGACGGCCGAGGGGGTGCCTCAGACGGAACCCAAAGGTTTGCACCACTAAACAGCTGGCCGGACAATGTTAACCTGGATAAGGCAAGGCGATTATTGTGGCCAATAAAGAAAAAATATGGTAAGAGCATATCCTGGGCTGACCTTATGATACTTGCCGGAAACTGTGCCTTTGAATCAATGGGACTAAAAACCTTCGGCTTTGCTGGTGGCCGCGAGGATGTATGGGAGCCTCAGGAGGACGTGTATTGGGGATCTGAGTCTGAGTGGCTTGGTGATAAACGATACTCTGGTGAAAGGGACTTGGAGAATCCGCTTGCAGCTGTCCAGATGGGTCTTATCTACGTAAATCCCGAGGGGCCTAATGGTGAGCCTATTGCTTTGAAGTCAGGGAAGGATGTCAGGGAGACCTTTGCTAGAATGGCGATGAATGATGAGGAGACGGTCGCTCTAATTGCTGGCGGACATACCTTTGGTAAATGCCATGGAGCAGGTCCGGCAACTCATGTGGGTAGAGAGCCTGAAGCGGCACCTATAGAGGAAATGGGCTTGGGATGGAAGAATACCTTTGGAAGCGGAAAAGGCGGAGATACAATAGGCAGCGGACTTGAGGGTGCCTGGAAGCCTAATCCTACTAAGTGGGATATGGGTTATCTTGAAACTCTGTTCAAGTACGACTGGGACCTTATCAAGAGCCCTGCTGGTGCCTGGCAGTGGACACCAACCGATCCCGAGGCAGCAAAGACAGTACAGGATGCACACGATCCCAACAAATGGCATGCACCAATGATGACAACTGCAGACCTTTCATTGAGAATGGATCCTAAGTACAACCCTATAGCCAAGAGATTCAGAGACAACCCTGAGGAGTTTCAGGACGCATTTGCAAGAGCGTGGTTCAAGCTTACTCATAGAGATATGGGGCCTAAGTCTAGGTATCTTGGTCCAGAGGTTCCTGAGGAGGATCTGATAAGCGTGGTGGAGCAAATGGAGCCAGGATAAGACTTGAGCCTCAAAAAAATTGGGAAGTTAACCAACCTGATCAGCTTACTATGGTATTGGAAAAGCTTGAGGGCATCCAGAAGGAATTCAACTCTTCTCAATCAGGCAAGAAGATTTCTATGGCAGACTTGATAGTCCTGGGTGGCTGTGTGGGAATAGAGCAGGCAGCCAAAAATGCTGGTATGGAGCTTGAGGTCCCATTCATACCTGGTCGAACAGATGCAAGTGCTGAGCATACTGATATAGGTTCATTTTCTGTTCTTGAACCTAAGGCTGATGGCTTCAGAAATTATCAGAAGGCTAAATTCTCGGTATCACCTGAGGAAATGCTTGTTGACAGAGCTCAGCTATTGACTCTTACTGCACCTGAAATGACTGTATTACTTGGTGGAATGAGAGTATTAAACAGCAACTTTGGTAATTCACAGCATGGAGTTTTCACCAAAAGGCCCGAGTCTCTTACTAACGACTTCTTTATCAATCTTTTAGATATGGAGACAGTTTGGAAGCCAACTGAAGATGACAAAGATGTTTTCGAGGGACGAGACAGAGCTACTGGAGAGCTTAAGTGGACTGGAACAAGAGTTGATTTGATTTTTGGTTCCAACTCACAGCTTAGAGCTATAGCTGAGGTCTACGGTTGTGACGATTCACAAGTAAAATTTGCCAATGATTTTGTAGCTGCATGGAACAAGGTAATGAATGCGGATAGGTTCGATCTTAAATAAGTTAACTTGGATAGGGCTTCTCCCTAAAAGGAGGAGCCTTATCATTTTATGTTGACATCCCGTATTGTATATTATATATGTAAAAATGAGATAGTTGTCGATTCTTACAGTTCTAAATCGTGAGTGGCTGATTTAATTACACAACTTCCAACCGTGTATTGTTCAAGATTGGAGGCTTCTATGCAAATTAGAGAGTTGTTGCCAATATTAATTCCTGGAGTTTTACTGCAGGTCCTTATTCAGGCATATTTTATTAAGCATTGTTGGGAAAATGAAAAATTATCTATGAAGGCAAAAGTATGGTATATTATTGCGATCACGGTGATAAATCTTCCTGCTGCTGCTTTCTACCTGGTAAATTCCCGTGGAGTAAATTCTACATATGTGCATGAATTCAAGGAAGTTGACATTGATGATAATCTTAAGCTAGGTATATTTGTACTGCTTGTTGTTGCATTTGAAATATTCTCAGTAAGGGTCATTTCAGATAATATCGGTAATCCACATTACCTCTTGATCGTAAGTCTAATTGCATATTGCTTCATTTTGGTGCTTATAGGTAATTTGATCTTAAGACAAAGCCATCCAACTCTTGACCACGTACTACCTGCTGCACAGCTTATGCTGATGATTCCAGTGCTATATCTTGATAATACATATAATGCTTCTTTACTTCTACTGATCGTATCTGCGACTATTCTTAACAAGCTTCCCATGACATTTTCAAAGACATATCTCATTGCCTCCTTCAGTGCTTTTCTTGCGGGCGGTACGGCTAAAGCTCTTAGATTCTCCGATTCAATGGATTTTAATGAAATAATCAATTACATATACATAAATGCTCTGGTATTCCTACTTATCACCGCAGCATTTTACTCCCTAAAGAAACAGCTGATAAATAATATTCGTCTCGACAAGGCTTTGCAGGTAGTAAAGGAGCAAACGGAGCAAATAAAGGAAATGAGTGCGGCAGCTGAGAGAAATAGGATTACCGGAGAGATACACGATACAGTTGGTCACACTCTGGCCAGTGCTTTGATATCTATTGAAGCTGCTGAGGAGATGCTTGGGCCTGCTAGTGAGAAAGCTATCAAAAAGCTGTACTTAGCTAAGGATCAGGTAAAACGAGGATTGAATGATATTCGCAGCTCCATAAGATCTATTCGTGATGGCGATGATGAGTCGTTTAATATCTCTGTGTGCCGGATGGTGGAGGAAATTCGACAAACAGCGAGTATTTCCGTCAACTGCATTGTGGAGCTTAAAACTGAGCTTTTATCAGTCCAGAAGAGAATTCTTCTGCTTGCGATTAGGGAATGTGCAACAAATGCTCTCAAGCATGGGGAATGTAGCGAAATAGATGTCCTGGTCCAGGAATCCAAGGGAGAGGTCAAGCTGACTTTCTCAGATAATGGCATAGGTTCAGATTTAATAACTCCCGGGACCGGGTTGACGATCATGAGAGAGAGAATCCAAGGAATCGGTGGAACCTTTAGTGTAAGCAGCAGCCATGGCGAGGGATTTACTGTTAGTATAGCTATTCCTGTTTGAAATACCTTGGAGGGGGATGCATTATGGCTATGATAAGAATTGTATTGGCAGACGACCAGACGATCATCCGCGAGGGCCTATGCTCTATTCTTGAGTCATATGAGGATATGGGTGTTGTTGGTCAGGCTAGTAATGGCAGAGAAGCCTATGATATGGTCATGAGGTTTAAACCGGATATTGTTCTGATGGATATACGTATGCCTGTTATGGACGGAGTTGAAGCTACTAGAATCATCAAGAGAGACCTACCGGAAGCAAAGGTCATAATATTGACTACATTCGAGGATGACGACTACATTATCAATGCAATGACCTTTGGAGCTTCAGGCTATCTTCCCAAGGATATTGGGAGCAAAAAGCTGATTGAAGCAATTCGTGACGGCTACTCTGGAAGCATAATACTCCCTGGCAAGATTGCTTCAAAAATTACATCCCACTTGGCTCATAATAAGACGGATAAACTGGAGTTAAGTGATTTTTCACAAAGGGAACAGGATATCATAAGACTTCTTGTCGATGGCTGCAACAACAAGGAAATTGCTGAGCAATTGTATCTTACTGTTGGGACTGTAAAAAACTATATTACTCAGATCTATAGCAAAATTGGAGCAAACGACCGTGCAAATGCAGTCATTTTTTTTAAGAAGCTCGGATTATAGAATATACTTATTTTACTTAGGGGGGATTTTGACCCCTCTTTTTTATTGTGACTGAAAATATTACTTGAGTCACTTATCATATTACCTCTTCGACTGTTACCATTTGCTTGTAGTTAAATAAACTAAATGGAGGTATGTTATGAGGACTTTTTATTTACTGATCGTTTTATTGACTTTACCCTTCTTAATTATTGGATGCGCATACAGCTCCTATAAAAATGACGAGAAGGTAATAAATGAATCCCGCGAAAAGCATGAGGAGATCAAATCGATCTCGGTTACTGGTAATGGGGTGGTCTATAATGAATGATTTTGTACTTTCTACAGAAATCCTGGTTATGCTGCTTCCTCTTTTAGCACTACAGCTTGGATTGGCAATATACTGTATAGTCAAAATCTACAGTGAAGGAGTGCAAAACCTGAACAAGCTTGCCTGGTCACTGATCTGCATATTTATAAACCTTATTGGCCCGATAACTTTCATGATAGTTGGGAGAAAGAGGGAGTATAGATGATATCTGTAAGAGGTTTGACGAAAAAATATGGGGATATTCTGGCTTTAAATAATGTAAATATGTATGTGAGTAAGGGTGAGATTTATGGTTTTATAGGCCATAATGGTGCTGGAAAGTCAACTGCAATGAATATCCTGGCAGGACTGTCACACCCTGATGATGGTGAGTGCATAGTCAATGGAAAAAATCTACGGGGGTTGAAGCATGCTGGTGATCTTGGTATAGGCTACCTTCCGGAAGAGCCAAAGTTCTACCCTTGGATGACTGCTGCTGAGTCTCTCGAATATTTGGGTGGCAGTATAAGAAAAAGAAGAATTGTAGAAATCATGGAGTGGGTCGGACTTTCAGGAGCGGCGAATCGACGGGTCGGCGGATACTCAAGAGGAATGAAGCAAAGGCTTGGAATAGCCGCTGCGATGATACACGATCCTGAGCTATTGATTCTCGATGAGCCATCCTCGGCTCATGATCCTGAGGGGCGAAGCGACGTTCTGAGATTGATTGCTGAGATGAAGCAGCTTGGCAAAACCATTCTCTTCTCCTCTCATATATTAAATGATGTTGAAAGGATATGCGATACGATCGGTATGATCCGTAATGGCGAAATGATCTTAGAAAAGTCTCTGGGGGATATCCAAAGAAATTCCACTAAGCCGGTATTTGAAATTAGTTTACCAGTACCTCTCCCACAGTCTGTATTAAAGGAGCTTAGAAAAATGGACGGAGTAACCGGCATAGAATTTGATGATGGCAGCATAAATGTCGAAGTAGAAGGATCTGAAAATCCTTCTGTGGGTCTTATGCACTTCCTTTCAGCTCATGATATCGCTGTAGAGTCATTTCAATTGATGAGGCGCGATCTGGAGGATATCTTCCTAAAGGAGGCTAGGGCGCATGATTTATGATTTGAAGAAGGAAGCAATGTACGGGATAAGAAGCGGAAAGCTTGTGGCTATTTGGGGAGGTTTTATGTTCTTTTCTTTACTGACCCCCTTTATGTTGAAGATTGTTCTGCCGCAGGTACTCCTAAGTCGGGGTGCTTCTACCCAGGATCTGTCAGGCTTATTGGAAATCAGTCAAATAGGGTGCCTCCAGATATACTTGAAAGACATGTTTGAGATTGGGACTATAATTGTTTCGTTTTCTCTGTGTGGTTTACTAGCACAGGAGATCAGAGACGGTACTCTAATTATTCCGTTGTGTTCAGGGAAGAAATTCCCAATTATACTGGGAAGCAAGGTAATAGTCTTTGGGACAGCTGTTTTATGTATATCCTTAATGGCATCTATTGCAAGCTATTTGTATTCAGGCTACCTTTACTCCTTTGAAATAAACGTCCTTCCGGTACTGAACTCTGCATTCCTGCTGGGAATATACATGATTTTTCTGGTATTATCTGCAGCTATGTGGGGAAGTATTTTAAAAAAGCCTATAGCAACAGGCTTTATGACTCTACTTACTGCATACGGTCTACATTTTTTGGGTGAACTGCTGGATATCCACAGATGGCTCCCAACAGGTCTGCTCATACAGGCTCAGAGACTTGCCTCATTTTCGGATACAACAATATTTATTACTTTTACTGTAACTGGTATTTTATCAAGCATAATGTACGTCATTACTCTAAAAAGGCTAAAAAGCCTTGATTGGAACGAGCGCTAGGCTCATTTGGGAGGAATTATGGAACACATTGCATACTGTGAATCTAAAGCTAATGAACTTGATAACCTGGTAAATGGGAACAAATCTATGCTGATTAGAGGTGCTGCCGGCAGAAAGCTGCCACATGGAAGAGTAGAAATTGGGGATACTGTATACCTGATAAATAATGACAGCAGTGGGACTATTCTTGCAAAGGGAACCGTCAGCTTTGTATATCACTCAGAAAAACTTACAAGTGAAGAGTCTGAAAGAATCATCGATGAAAACATGTACCGTCTGATGCTGACCCCTGATCAGAGGAAGAGATGGATCGGCAAGAGATTTCTTTGCTTAGTTGAGATTGTTAATGTGGTTCCTGTCGAGCCCTTCTCATATGTCAGGGAGAAGAATATGGATGACTGGATCATCGTTGAGAAAATTGAAGATATCATGAGGTTCGAATGAAGTGTGGTCGTTTAATTGATGCTTTTTTAATTATCTTAATATGCGTAACCACAGTCGGTGCTTATTTCATCCCGTCGAATATATCACCTGATGCTTCAGAAGCTGCTTTTTTGTCACATTTTAATGAATTTATACCAAGGCTTATGAATAGATATGATATTCCTGGGTGCAGCCTGGCAATAGTGAAGGATGGAGAGTTGTTCTGGTATGGATCATTTGGGTGCTCTGACAGAGATAAAGGTATACCGCTGACATCCCGTGATCCCTTTAGAGTACAGTCAATATCTAAGTCAGTTACTGCCTGGGGTGTCATGAAGCTGGTTGAGGATGGTAGAGTTGAGTTGGACACTCCTATCTCTAATTACATCGACAT
>CAZHLQ010000273.1:0-14024 GCA_964533235.1 uncultured Gudongella sp.
TTCCAAACCTTACAAAGCCATCCTTATCTATATCGGTCACTATTAGTCCTATTTGATCCATATGAGCTGATATCATAGTCTTCTTGCCTGGTCCCTTTTTATGTGCAATCAGATTTCCCAGTGCATCGGTGTATAATTCATCAACATGGTCCTTTATCTCCTCAGATATCATATCTCTTATAAGATGCTCTCTACTTGATGGTCCGTAGACGGTTACTAGTTTTCTCAAAAGCTCACTGTTAAAAGCCATTATAAAGCCTCCTTTTCCAAATCAGAAACAAGTGCCTTGACTAAGGCGAGGGTATTATCGTAATCGTCCCTGCTAATAACTGAAAGGGGACTGTGGATATATCTAGTTGGTACAGAAATAGCGGTTGTGATGCAGCCCGACTTAGAGGTATGGATCTTACCAGAATCATTCCCTCCCATGGCAGTTTTTCTGAACTGATATTTAATGCTGTTTCTATCTGCCGTTTCAACTATTCTCCTTCTGAAGTTTGAGTCATAAAGAGTAGATCTGTCGACCAGGGATATAGCAGGACCATTACCAAGAACGGTAGGTATTTGATGACTATCCATATCAGGCATCTCGTAGCATACAGTACCTTCAAGTATTATTGCCACATCAGGCTCAACTGTAAAAGCAGCAGGTCCTGCTCCTACCAGTCCAACCTCCTCCATAACTGTAAACACTCCATAAATCTCAGTTTCTAAGGATGACTTTAAAAGCTCGACCAAAACAGCACATCCTACTCTGTTGTCCAGTGCTTTTGCCTTTATTCTGCCTTCTCCAAACTCCTCGTATTTTGTATCAAATACTGCATAGTCTCCTATGGAGATCAGCTTTTCAGCCTCATCCTTTGAGCTGGCTCCAATATCGATATACAACTCATTTATATCAAGCACTTTTGTCCATTCGTTTCTCTTTTGCAGATGGATAGGCTTAGATCCAATTACACCTTTTATCTTATCCTTTCCTACAACAACAGCCTTTGACACAAGAACTCTTTTGTCGATCCCTCCAACTGTCAGAAACTTGAGCAAGCCTGTGGAATCGATATCCTTGATCATAAGTCCTACCTCATCCATATGAGCAGTAACCATTATCCTGCCTGCTGCTGGAGATTTACCACTCTTATATGCGATCACATTGCCAATTCCGTCGATTCTTACAGAATCAACAAAAGGCCTGATCTCTTCTACTATAATGTCCCTTACTTCCTTTTC
The DNA here is from genome assembly GCA_964533235.1 of uncultured Gudongella sp. Lineage (GTDB taxonomy): Bacteria > Bacillota > Clostridia > Tissierellales > Tissierellaceae > Gudongella. Next base: position 1,228 of record CAZHLQ010000273.1, read on the forward strand.
ATTTCCTGAAGCACCTGAAGCCTCGGTAAGTCTTTTTAGAAGCACAGCAATCCCTCCAGTTCTCCCTCTTTTAATGAGTTAGTGAATTGTGCCAGAAGTCTGGCTGTGTGATGTACATCCTCAAGATCCAATAACTCTACTGAGGTATGCATATACCTTAGCGGTATAGAAACAACAAGGGCTGGAATGCCCTCCCTGGTTATCTGCATCGCTCTCGCATCTGTCCCAGTTGGACCAGGAGCTACATCCTTTTGGCATGGGATCCCATTCTTCTTTCCTACGTCAAATAATCTCTTCATCAAACCAGGGTGGACATTTCCCCCTATGGTTATTCCAGGACCCTTCCCCATTTCGAGAGAATCAGCCTTATCCAGCTCTGGTGTATTTCCAAATCCAACGTCTACTGCAATTCCAACATCTGGCTGGATGTGGTAGGTCGAGGTGAAGGCGCCTGTCATTGAAACCTCTTCCTGTACCGTTGCGACCATATATACGTCAGCATAATGATTTATGCTCTGCAGCTCCTTTAGTGCCTCCAAAAGAGCAGCGACGCCAGCCCGATCATCCATCGCCTTGCCTGCCACCTTATTATTCAAAAGCTTCATGGTATTTCTTTTTATTGTTATCGTATCACCGATGGAGACTATCTCCTGAAGCTTATCCTTGGAAAATCCGGTATCAATTATCATATCCTCGAGCTTGATTGCTTCCTCCTGCTCTTTGGAATCCTGAAGATGTGGAGGCTTTGAACCAACAACTCCCAATATTGTTTCCTCACCGTGGACCCATACCTCCTGGCCAACAGTGGTTCTAGGATCTATACCCCCAATGGTAGTAAATCTTATAAATCCGTTGTCTTCGATATATTTGACCATAAAGCCGATCTCATCCAAATGAGCTGCCATCATTATTTTGACGGCACCATTGCCTGTTCCCTTCTTATGAGCTATCACATTGCCCATCCTATCGACCTTGACAGTGTCACTAAGTGGAGTAAAAGCATCAATTACAGCCTTGCTCAAGGTATATTCAAACCCTGAAACTCCGTGTCCATTTGTCAATAGCTCTAAAAACTCATATTTATCCAAGCCTCATCCCTCCTCATAAAAGAAAATGGGTTAAAAATTAATTTAACCCATTTGGAATGTTCTATCTCTCTTACTTTATTTCCTCATCTTCAGCTGATTCTGCCTCTGATTCTGCAGCAGGAGCTTCTTCAACCACTTCTTCAACTGCCTCTTCTACAGCTACTTCCTCAGTAACAGGTTCCTCAATAGCCTCAACAGCTTCTACCGCTTCTACAGCTGTCTCTTCAGTCTCTACTGTTTCATCAGAGGATTCTATAGCATCCTTAGCACTTAAACTGATCTTCTTGTCAGCTTCGTTGATCTCAGTGATCTTGACCATCAGCTTTTGACCCAGTTTAAGAACGTCTGAAGGCTTCTCAACGTGGTCCTTGGAAATCTGGGAAACGTGAAGCAATCCGTCTACACCCTTGATCACTCTCACGAAAGCACCAAAGTCGAGTATGTTTACTACTTCTCCCTCTATTACGTCGCCAACCTTGTAGTCTCTAACGAACACTTCCCATGGCTCTTCTGTAGTCTGCTTCAAGCCTAATGATATTCTATTTTTCTCCATATCGAAGGCAAGTACCTTTACCTCAACCTTGTCGCCTTCCTTAAGAACATCTGAAGGATGCTTTACTCTGAACCATGCAAGGTCAGATATATGGATAAGTCCGTCTATGCCCCCAAGATCTACGAAAGCTCCAAAGTCGGTAAGCCTTTGAACTGTTCCTGCAAGAGTTTTGCCGACCTCGATCGTCTCCCAAAGAGCCTTTCTCTTTGAATCAGACTCAGTTTTTTCGATCGCTTTTCTGGAAAGGATCATTCTCCTCTTCTGAATATCGAAATCTATGATTTTTGCTCTCAGCGTCTTACCCTTGAACTGGTTCAGGTCTGAAACGTAGTTCATAGATATTTGTGATGCTGGCATAAAACCGTTGACGCTGTTTACCATTACAGTAAGTCCGCCCTTTACAGCGTTGATTACCTTCGCTTCTACGATATCCTCATTCTTGAAGGATTCCTCGAGAACCTCCCAATCCTTTATAAAGCCTACTCTCTTAGCTGAAAGTACTACGTTGCCGTCTCCATCGTCAAGCTTTACAACGAATACGTCGATTTCGTCGCCTACCTTGAAAAGATCCTTAGGATTTAAGTCACCATCCTTTGACAGCTCATCTCTTGTGATTATACCATCGCTTTTGTAGTTGATATTTACCATTACCTCAGTGTTTGTTACATAGAGCACGATTCCCTTGAGGACCTCTCCCCTGTTGATTCTTTTAAACGAGCTCTCGATTGCTTCCATCATCTCATCTTTGTTGTAGTTCTCCATTACCTTAACAGCCTCCTTAATTATCCAATCAGGTGTTGAAGCACCTGCGGTTATTCCTATTGTATTAAAATTTTGTAGCTCTTGTAAAGCTAATTCTTCCACAGTTTCTATAAGATAAACATTATTGCAGTACTTTCTACTGATTTCTGCCAGCTTGGTCGTATTAGAGCTGGTTTTCCCTCCAATCACTATCATAGCATCAACTCTCTGAGCAAGCTCTGCAGCTGAATCTTGTCTGGTCCTGGTTGCATTGCAGATAGTATTGAATATCTCTGACTCGCTTGATCTCTCCTTGACGATATCAGCCAGTAGTTGAAATTTTTCAAGCTTGTTTGTGGTTTGAGAAACCACGCATACCTTCCCCAGTTGCGGAAGGTTCCTTGCTTCCTCTTCAGAGTCTATGATATAAGCCTTATCGTAACACCATCCATTGATCCCAATGACCTCAGGGTGGGCAGAGTCTCCGATTATAACTATATCATAGCCTTTGTCGCTGAAATCTCTAACTCTTTTATGAACTGCCTTTACATACGGGCAGGTACAATCCACTACGCTTAGACCCATTTCCACAGCCTTTTCCTGTATTGCCTCTGGCACTCCATGTGATCTGAAAATAAGTCTGCCTTCCCCAATCCTTTCAAAGCTTTCAAGGGTTGTCAAGCCCTTATCCTCCAACTCTGAAACAGCCTGTGGATTGTGTATCAAGGGTCCATAGGAATAAACCTGTTCTCCTTCTTTTTCCAGTTCCTCCAGAGTCATTTTGACTGCTCTGTCCACCCCAAAGCAGAACCCTGCATTTTTTGCAATTATTATCTCCAAAGCCTATCCTCCCAACGAATATATCCTTGTCAGGATATCCTGACTCAATTCAGTGTATTTCTCGTTATCCAATTTCCCAGGATTGTTAGCTGCATAGTCCTCTGGCTCACCAATGGTTATTACAAGAGGTCCAAAAAGCTTATATGTGCTAGTAATAAATACTGGAAGCACAGGTGCTTTTGCCTTTACAGCTAATAGTGCAACTCCTGCCTTTGCATTTTCAGGTTTAAACTCCTTGACTCTGGTGCCCTCAGGGAAAATTCCAAGGACCTTTTCCTCCTTTAACACTCTAAGTGCTGTCTTGACAGCAGATATGTCGGCTATCTGTCTATCCACCGGGAATACTCCAAGCCAGGATAAAGGTTTCGCAAGCAGTTTTTTTTGAAACAATTCTTTTTTCCCCATCCAAGCAATTTTTCTTGGAAAAAATGCAGCAAGTACTATAGGATCCCAGTTGCTCATATGGTTTGCACATAACACCAATTTTCCCTCAAGGGGAACATTGGAAGCTCCAATTACCTTTACCCTGAATGCAATTTTGAACAGGACGAAGGCTATAGCCTTGACCAAAGTATAAAACAAGCTAGCTCTCCCCCCTTTGCTCCGAACCCTCACCATCAACAATGGAGATTATGTGCTCCACTGCCTCTGAGATCGTCATATTGGTTGTATCCACCAGATACGAATCCTCAGTTTTTGTTAGAGGCGATTCCTCTCTAGTACTGTCAAAGGTGTCTCTTCTTCGAATATCCTCAATGGTATCCTCAAGAGTGATCCCTTCAACACCCTTACCCTGAAGCTCCAGGTACCGTCTTCTTCCTCTTTCCTCTGCTGTTGCTGTTATGAAAAATTTAAAATCAGCATCAGGAAGTACGACGGTGGTTATATCTCTACCATCCATGACCACTGATTTTCTAGTGCTCATAGACTGTTGAAGCCTTACCATCTTCTCTCTTACAGCCTTATAGCTGGCTATATAGGAAACATTCTTTGTGATCCTTCCTTCTCGGATCTCCTCATCAACCTGAATCTCATCCAAAAAAATTCTGTTATCCCTAAAATCTATATCTGTTGAATCAAGAAGCCTCAAAACACTTATCTCATCCTTGGGATCGATCCCGTTCTCTAAAATCTTCAGTGTATATGCTCTATACATTGCTCCTGTATCTATATATTGAAATCCAAGCTTATCTGCCACAATTTTCGCTACCGTACTCTTACCAGCTCCTGCCGGACCATCAATGGCAATTGAAACATGCTTCATCACGGTGCCTCCTAAAAAGAAATAACCACCCTTGGGTGGTTTGTATCAAGTAGCTAAGTCAGGCCTGAGGCCTCTGGCATCTTTGAGATAGACATGACGGACGTTTCCCTGTCCTTCATCGGAATCATATAGAACCATTACCCGAATGCATTTTTCAAGACTGCCTTCCACAGCCATCTCACCAAAACACATAAGTCCACAATTCACATATCCCATATCCCTGGCGGCTTTCGCAGGGTATGCCTTGTCTAAATCTCCGGTGGCAGAAAAAATCATGCTGACGACCCTGTCTCTTTGCAGATGGTTTTCTTCCTCAATCTTCCCCAACAGCTCCAAAGTTCCATCCAGGATAGCATCCCTGGTGTTTTCCTCAACAGTAATAGCCCCTCGTATAGATACTACACTCATACAAACTCTCCTTTATAATTATATAATATCGTGCGTAGGTAAACAAGCTATTTATGCATTAATTCCGGCTAAATAGCCAGTAGAATATGCTATTTGGAGATTAAATCCACCAGTTAGTGCGTCTATGTCCATAATCTCGCCTGCAAAGAATAATCCTGGTACTATCTTTGATTCCATAGTTGAAGGATTGATCTCTGATACCTTGATACCACCTGAGGTAACTATAGCCTCCTCAAGAGGTCTGAAGCCCTTAAAGTCAAGTGGGAATGCCTTAACAGCCATAAGCAGTCTTCTACGTTCTTCTCTGGTTATCTGATGCACTGTCTTATCCGGCAGTATTTCAGATATCTGGATAACCAATGGTATCAGCTTCTGTGGCAATAGATCGTTCAATGCATTCTTTAGCTGCTTATTCGTATACTCCTGAAAATCTCTCAAGAGCCTATTGTCTAGTGTGTCCTCGTCTAATGCAGGCTTCAGGTCTATCGTCAGGTGTGGTCTTTTCTTAAGTCGGTTTATACGGTTACTCATTGTAAGAACTATAGGTCCGGATATTCCAAAATGAGTGAAAATCATTTCTCCAAATTCCTCATGGATAATTCTTTTCCCATCAGATGCCTTTAACGTTACGTTCTTTAAGGATAAACCCATCAGGTCCTTTAGCCATGGATCGTGGAGCTCGATAGGAACAAGTGATGGCTTTAATTGCGTAATGGTATGTCCAAAGGCTTTTGCAAGCTTATAGCCATCTCCCTCAGATCCCGTCGCAGGATAGCTTGCTCCGCCAGTTGCTATTATAAGCCTGTCAAACTGCATTTTCTCACCTGTCGTCAGAACGACCATAAAGGAAAAATCCTCCATATATACGTGGCTGACCTTAGAATTGAGTAATACCTCTACACCCATATGGTCCAGGTATTTCTGGAATGCTTTGATGACATCACTTGATTTGTCGCTTTCAGGGAAAACTCTGTTTCCCCTCTCTACCTTTATCTTAAGCCCATATCCTTCAAGAAGTCTTATGATAGCTTCGTTATCAAATGTATACAAGCTGCTGTATAGAAATTCCTTGTTGCTTATAATATTGTCAAAAAATTCGTCTATAGGAGCTGCATTAGTAATATTGCATCTTCCCTTGCCCGTTATGAACAGCTTTTTACCGAGCTGTTTGTTTTTTTCTATAAGGGTAACGTCGTGTCCCCTTCCGGCCGCTGTACCTGCTGCCATTATCCCAGCAGGGCCGCCTCCTATTATTCCAACTCTTATAGTCATTTGCCTTCCTCCCTATTAGGAATAGTATAACAAAAAAAGAGAGATATAGCTTATCATTTATGATATTATTAGATATGACTATTTACACTATTAATAAAGCCTGCACTAGGTAAATGTGCAGGCCAGGTTTTTATTACTATTGATTATTCTCATCGTATATGCTGTACTTCTTCCAGACACTCTCAAGTTCCTCAAAGTATGGGGTTATGTCCTCATCCTTCGTGCTGGCGACTGCAATTATAAAGGCGTTGATCAGACTCATAGGTGCTACAAGTGAGTCTACAAAAGACAGCATATCGCTTCTTGCAATAAGAGTCAGGTGTGCCTTCGAAGCTGCCGGTGAAATAAGACTGTCAGTAAAGCTTATTACCTTACATCCCTTCGTCATAGCATACTCCATAGCCTCAAGGGTCCTTTTTGAATACCTTGGGTACGTTATGCAGATTATAGCATCGTCCTTGTCAACCTTTGCCAGCTGTTCAAAGATATCATTTGCTCCAGGCTCTACCAGCTTCACATTGTCAAATATGAAGTTAAGATAGAACGCAAGATAACCTGACAGGAATGACGAGCTTCTCAAGCCCATTATGTATATCTTACGGCTTGAAGCAACATATTCAACGGCTTTATGGAAGCTTGTAAAGTCTATATCAGATAGGGTTTTCTTAAGGTTTTCAATATCCTTCTCTATTACCCTTGAGATCGAGTTCTCATTTTTTGTGAACTCATCAGAAAGACTGAGCCTCTGGACAGTAGTCAGCTTGTTTCTGATTACCTCCTGCAGCTCCTTCTCAAGCTCCTTATAGCCCTCATAGCCTATTGCATTTGCAAATCTGACTACAGTTGATTCGCTCACGCCAAGTATTGAGCCTAAGGATGCAGCAGTCATAAAGGCAGCCTTGTCGTAGTGGTTGATCATATACTCTGCAATTATCTTTTGCCCCTTGCTGAGTCTAGAGTAGCTGTCTTGTATTATTTTTATAACATTCTGACTACCTGTCATCATTAACTGCCCCTCTACTATACTAGATTATAACCCTCAACAAGAGCTTTCTTATTTAGTTCCTCAGTACCCTTTGGAACTCTTGAAAGTACAGCCTTCTCCAGTGATCCCTCAGATACCAGACCTGTTATTTTATTGATAGCTCCAAGCGCAACAATATTAGCCACCATAGGCTTGCCAAGCTTATCCTCAGCAGTTGAAAGGATAGGGATCCTGTATATCCTTATATCATCTCTCTCAGGCATTTCAACTGTACTGTCAATTACCAGAATACCCTCAGACTCCAAATTTTTTAAATATTTGTCGCAGGAAAGCTGAGTCAACGAAAGTAAAAAGTTGCATTCTTCAACCTTTGGGAAGATTATCTCTGATTCACTGATTATTACCTCGGCTTTACTCGCTCCACCTCTGGCCTCTGGACCGTAGGACTGTGACTGCAAAGCATTCTTGCCGTCAAGGATAGCTGCCTCGGCTAAAATAATTCCCCCTGTAATAAGACCTTGTCCACCTGAGCCTGACAATCTCATTTCCCAACGCTTCATGCTAATCCACCTTCCTTACTCTTTCAATAAGTTTATCGTATTGCTCCGTATATTCTGGTCTCTCTGTATGATGGAGTTTTCCGACTACGAACTTTCCTTCCTTCTTCTCATCAGGCAGTTTATCCCATGCCGCCTTCATGATTGCGTGGTCCTTCAGATATTCGACCATATCTACAGCTGTCCCCTTCTTATTTTTTCTGCCATAATAGGTTGGACAGGTTGACATAGCCTCTACAAAGGAAAATCCTTTGTTCTGGATTGCTTCCTGAATGTTCTTCTCAAGAGCATTGGCTGCATATATAGTTCCCCTGGCTACATAGGATGCTCCTGCTGCCTGTGCCAGGTTACAAAGATCAAAGTTTGGATCTACATTCCCATATGGTGCTGTCGTACCCTTATCGCCTGTAGGTGTAGTCGGAGAGAATTGGCCTCCAGTCATCCCATAGGTATTGTTGTTGAAAACTATCGTAGTTATATCAATATTTCTTCTGCAGGCGTGGATAAGGTGGTTGCCTCCAATAGCTGATGAGTCGCCGTCGCCTGTTATTACTATTACATTCAGCTTTGGATTTGCAAGCTTGACACCGGTAGCAAACGCCAGTGCTCTTCCGTGAGTAGTGTGAAGAGTATTAAAATCCAAATATCCAGGAGCTCTGGAGGAGCATCCAATACCGGATACTATACATACGTCATCCTTCTTGATTCCAAGAGCATCTATTGCTTTAACGATAGCTCTTGTAACGATACCATTGCCACAGCCCGGACACCAAATATGAGCTAGATTTTGAGTTCTGAAATATTCTTTTACCAGTTCACTAGGCATTTTGGTCCTCCTTTATAAACTCAACGATCTCCTCGGGAGTTATTATATCTCCGTTGAACTTACCGTATTTCTCGATCCTGCATTTCTTGCCTGCTATCCTGTCAACCTCAAGAAAGTACTGGCCAGCATTTAGCTCCACAACATATATGCATGAAAGCTTTTCACTAAGCTCTATCAGTCTTTTCTCAGGTGAAGGCCATATCGTGACAGGTCTGAAAAGACCTACCTTGATACCCTGCTCCCTTAGCTCGTCTATTGCAGCCATTGACGATCTTGCTATAGCTCCGAAGGATACTATCCCAATTTCTGCATCCTCCATCATATACTCGTCATAGGTCACTATATCTTCAATATTATCCTCTATCTTATTCATAAGTCTGTGGAGAAGCTTATCCGCAACCTGCTCGTTACCTGAAGGAAAGCCTGTTTCATCATGGACCAGACCAGTAACGTGGAATCTGTAGCCTTCTCCAAAAGCAGCCATCTCAGGTACTATTCCACCCTCAGGGACCTTATATGCCTTATATTCCTCAGGTCCAACTGACGGCTTTTTCCTGTCATAAATCTCTACCGGGTCTATTTCAGGAATCTCGATCTTTTCTCTCATGTGACCTATTATTTCATCTAGCAGTAATATTACCGGAGTTCTGTACTTTTCAGCAAGATTGAACGCTCTTATTGTAGTGTAATAGATCTCCTTAACTGACGATGGATAAAGTGCAATTATTGAATGATCACCGTGAGTTCCCCACCTTGCCTGCATTATATCGCCCTGTGCTGGTGAAGTAGGCAACCCTGTGCTTGGTCCACTTCTTTGAACGTTTACTATTACTAGAGGTGTCTCTGTGATGATTCCATAGCCAATGTTTTCCTGTTTAAGACTGAATCCAGGTCCTGAGGTCGCAGTCATGGACTTGAGACCTGCCAGAGATCCTCCAAGAGCTGCAGCGATCCCTCCTATTTCATCCTCCATCTGTATAAACTTGCCGCCAACCTTAGGCAGTGCCTCAGCAGAAAGCTCAGCAATCTCCGTGGAAGGAGTAATGGGATATCCTGCATAAAATCTCATACCTGCCTTAAGTGCTCCGGCAACACAAGCTTCATTTCCCTGCATCAATTTGATCGCCATAGCTATTTACCTCCCAAATAAATCGCATAGTCAGGGCATCTCAGTTCACACTGACCGCACTGTATGCAAGCATCGATATTCTTTATTTCTACCTTACCATTTTCTATCGCAAGAACGCTTTTCGGGCAGAATGCGACACAAATTCCGCAGCCCTTGCACCATTCCTTATCAACGGTCACTATTTTATCCTTTTTTTCTGGCATGGTTTTCCCTCCCACAGAATACTCATTTCTCTCTAACCTAATGATATCAAAGGGAGTCTCTTTTTGCAAGATTTCTTTCATGTTTTTAAGGATTAAAATATTTTTGCAAGTAACCTTGCAAACGATAGAAAATAACAACATTTGAGCGGTTTTGTGTGATAAAAAAAAGACAAGGTCCAAAAAAACCTTGTCACATTTCTATAATTCTATACAGGGTGAGTCTTTTCCTCCTGATTCAAAAGGTCAGTTTCTATCTTGTATTTTTCAGCAAGTCTTTGCTTGAAGAATGGTATTGCAACCTGTGGAAAAAGAGCATAGGTCAGTACGTCTTCATCCTGTTCAAGATATTCCTTGATCTCATTCCTGTAATTCTCAAGCTGAGGCTCCAACAGATCAGCTGGTCTTCCTTCGAAAACCTCCTCGTCACCGATTATCTTCTTTCTGATCTCATCGGATATGGGAGCTGCAGGCTTGCCGTACAATCCCTTGACGTAGTTCTTAGACTCGGTGGGCACCATCTTGTATCTTTCACCCAGTATAACGTTGAAAACCGCAGTAGTACCTACCATCTGGCTCATAGGTGTGACCAAAGGCGGGAATCCAAAATCCTCTCTTACCCTTGGGATCTCTTTGAGTACCTCGTCATACATATGCTCCTTGCCCTGCGATTTAAGCTGTGAAACCAAGTTCGAAAGCATCCCTCCTGGTACCTGGTACTTAAGGGTATTGACGTCGACATTCAGCATCTTGACGTCCAAAAGGCCTTGAGCAAGATATTTGTCTCTTAACTCCCTGAAGTAGTCTGATATCTCCAGTAGAAGATCAAGGTCCATGTCAGGTGCATACTCAGTTCCCTGTAGAGAAACAATCATAGGCTCCGTCGCTGGCTGGCTAGTACCATTCCCTAGAGGAGATATTGCAGTATCGACTATATCTGCTCCTGCCTCGATAGCCTTCATATAGGTCTGATTGGCTACACCACTTGTAAAGTGTGAATGGATCTCAAGAGGCAGATCTACAGCAGCCTTTATAGACTTGGTAAGCTCGTAAGCCGGATAAGGTAATAAAATTCCTGACATATCCTTGATACAGATCGAATCAACCCCCATATCAGCAAGATCCTTTGCCAAATGCACGTAGTATTCGTTGTTATGCACAGGGCTTACAGTGTAGGAAATAGCCCCCTGAGCATGTCCGCCGTATTTCTTGGTTGCCTTGATTGACGTTTCAAGATTTCTCAAGTCATTTAGAGCGTCAAATACCCTTACAATATCTATCCCATTTTCAATAGCCTTCTTAACGAATTCCTCAACAACATCATCAGGATAGTGCTTGTAACCTAAAAGATTCTGACCTCTTAAAAGCATCTGAAGCTTAGTATTTTTGAAAGCCTTTCTAAGCTGTCTAAGTCTATCCCAGGGATCCTCATTAAGGAACCTCAGGCAGGAGTCAAAGGTAGCCCCGCCCCATACCTCAAGTGCATGGTAACCAACCCTATCCAGCTTTTCAGCGATCGGGATCATATCCTTAGTGCTCATACGCGTTGCAATCAAGGACTGATGAGCATCCCTGAAAGCAGTTTCCATTATTTTTACCTTTGTCATTACGCCACTCCCCTCATTTCTACGCCAATAACTACTGGCGGATCGTTTTTTTGGTTAAGAAATTCAAATCTAAAAGCATTGTATTTGATCTGGTCAAGCTGTGAAACAAACTCCATTACTGCCTCGTACTCCTCTTCGCCACCCTTGTGGCTGCGATAGCAGGTAATTGCCATCAAACCTGCTGGCGTTAATAGAGTCAGAGCTTGTTTAAGACTTTCCAGCGTTGTTTCCTTTGTTGTCGAAAGTTCTTTATCTCCTCCGGGGAGGTAGCCTAGATTGTAGATAATAAAATCTGCATCTCCACTGACATGCTCCAATATCCTTTCATGTCCATCGTTTATAAGTATGACCCTGTCGAGGAGACCCTTGGCACTAAGCCTGAATCGAGTGGTCTCGATTGCCTGCTGCTGAATGTCGAAGGCATAAACCTTTCCTGTTGACCCAACTGCTGTCGCCAGTATCTCAGTGTCATTCCCATTGCCTGCCGTAGCATCTATACACACGTTCCCTGTTTTAACGTAGCTTTTTATTATAAGCTCAGTAAACTGGACGGCATTATTGAGCTTGTCATTCCTCATGAGCTTCACCTCCACAGCAGCTGCACCCGCTGTCGAAGAGCTTTTTAAGATCAAGCAAATAACCTTCTGATCTTTCCACAAAGCCTATTTTATCCAATAGTGCTGACTTATTGTCACAATATATAAAATCTATATTATTAAGCTCAAGCTTGTTAAACAGTGATCTAAGGATCGCTTCCTCCATGCCCTGCCCAGATTGATCCTCCACTATATGGTTGACCCCGAGGAACACCCTGTCATTTTTGAGGTATGCCTCGGCTATCCCAAAAAGCTTATCATCCTCATATCCACCAAAAAAAATACCGTTGTTAAACTCTAAAAGCCCCAGACCATTTTCAGAAAGATAATCCAAAAGCTCATCTTCGTTTTTTATATCCTTAAAAACCAGCATAAGTTCATCTCCCTAAAGTGATCTTATAAATGATAGCTCTTCATCGTTTAAGAACCTCCAGTTTCCAGCCTCGAGGCCTCCCAACTGAAGCTCTCCAAATGCAACTCTTTTAAGCTTTTTGACAGGATGGTTCACAGCCTCACACATCTTCTTGACCTGTCGGTTCCTACCCTCAAATATCTCGATCTCAAGGATGGAATCCTCCCCAAAGTTTTTCAATACTTTGACCTTTGCCTTGGATGTTACTCTGCCGTCTATCTTTATCCCGTTTCTTAGTCTCTCAAGCTCTCCCTTATTGGGTAGACCCTCAACGATCGCTATATACTTCTTGAATATCCTTTTACTCGGATGCGTAAGC
>CAZHLQ010000274.1:0-9049 GCA_964533235.1 uncultured Gudongella sp.
TGCCGCCCATGCCACCCATAGCAGCCATTGGATCTTCCTTCTCGATGTCAACGACAGCACTTTCGGTGGTTAGGACCATTGCAGCAACACTGGCAGCATTTTGAAGAGCTGAACGAGTTACTTTAGTTGGGTCAACTATACCTCTCTCTACCATATTTACATATTCCTCTGCCATAGCATCAAAGCCTACTCCTACTTCTGCAGCTCTGACCTTTTCAACTATAATTGAACCTTCAAGACCTGCATTTGCAGCTATTTGTCTTACTGGCTCCTCTAGTGCTCTCAGTATTATGCTTACACCTGTTTTTTCGTCTCCTGTAGTCTCAGCAAGCAGCTTCTCCACTCTTGGTATCGTATTGAGAAGTACTGTTCCACCTCCAGGAACGATCCCCTCTTCAACAGCTGCTCTCGTAGCTGCCAAAGCGTCCTCTATTCTAAGCTTTCTTTCCTTAAGCTCAGTCTCAGTCGCAGCTCCAACCTGGATCACCGCTACTCCTCCTGAAAGCTTTGCAAGTCTTTCCTGAAGTTTCTCAGAATCAAACTCGGATTCAGTTATCTCAAGTTGTGCCCTTATTTGCTTGATCCTGTTCTGGATAGCCTCCTCACTGCCTTCTCCATTAACGATTACAGTGGTTTCCTTGTCTATCTTAACCTTAGCTGCTCTTCCCAGCATATCGATTTTAGCTTCCTTAAGCTCGTAACCAAGCTCCTCGCTTATAACCTTTCCGCCTGTAAGGATAGCTATGTCCTGAAGCATTTCCTTCCTTCTGTCACCAAAGCCTGGAGCCTTTACTGCAACACAGTTAAAGGTTCCTCTGAGCTTGTTGACTACAAGAGTTGCCATAGCCTCACCCTCAATGTCCTCTGCAATGATGACAAGAGGCTTGCTCATCTGTACTATTTGCTCAAGAACAGGGAGTATCTCCTGGATATTTGAAATCTTCTTGTCAGTGATCAAGATAAATGGATTCTCATATTCAGCTACCATCTTCTCAGTATCGGTTACCATGTATGCTGAAACGTATCCTCTGTCAAATTGCATACCTTCAACAACGTCAAGGGTTGTACCCATAGACTTGGATTCTTCGACGGTAATAACTCCGTCGTTTCCTACCTTTTCCATAGCTGCTGCTATAAGGTGGCCGATCTCCTCATCTCCAGCTGATATAGATGCAACCTGAGCAACGGCTTCCTTTGAAGCTACAGGAACTGATGCTGCCTTTATACCTTCAACTGCCTCATTTACAGCTTTCTTGATACCCTTTTGGATCACCATGGGATTAGCTCCGGCTGCAACGTTCTTTAGTCCTTCTCTGATGATTGCCTGAGCAAGAAGAGTTGCCGTAGTGGTTCCGTCACCTGCTACGTCGTTAGTCTTTGTTGCCACTTCTTTTACCAGCTGAGCACCCATGTTTTCGTATTTGTCCTCAAGCTCTATCTCTCTGGCAATAGTAACTCCGTCATTTGTTATAAGAGGTGAACCAAATTTCTTCTCTAGTACTACGTTTCTACCCTTTGGTCCAAGCGTTACCTTTACAGTATCAGCAAGCTTGTTGATTCCTTTTTCCATTGAACGGCGTGCCTCTTCGCCGAATTTTATTTCCTTCGCCATATAAATACACTCTCCTTTTTAATGATAATTGACAATTGACAATGGACAATTGACAGTTGGTCACTGCTCACTATTCATTGTTCATTGTTCATTGTTCATTGTTCACTATTCACTAATCACTATTCACTGCGAATTGGTTTACTCAACTACCGCCAAAATATCCATCAGCTTCAAAATGGTAAGCTCTACTCCGTCAACCTTTACTTCAGTCCCGGCGTATTTGGAGAATATCACTCTGTCTCCAACCTTGACCTGTTCCTTCTTCTTTTCATCGTTAAGGATCTCGTCACCTATAGCAACTATTTCAGCCATCATAGGCTGCTCCTTAGCTGTTGATGGAAGTACGATACCACTTTTCGTTTTCTCCTCTACCTCAACCTTTTTGATTATGATTCTGTCTCCTAAAGGTCTAAGATTCATCAATATTCCTCCTCATTAAAATCTTTTTATTGTTAGCACTCACTTAATCCGAGTGCTAACATCTACTTATAATAATACTCGAAAACAAAAAGCTAATCAAGTATATTTTTTCATTAAAAACACCTGATTAGCTTTAATCTTTTATAATATCTCAATATAATTTGAGATTTCTGTATAATACTAGCTTTTTCTGCTTTTATCTCGATCTTAGAAAAATCCGACTACTAAGTAATAAACTATCGGTATAAAAACAGCTGGCAGCATATTAGCAAGTTTGATCTTTTTAAGACCAAGTGCATTGACTCCTATCGCCATTATAAGGATACCTCCGACTGCTGACATTTCTGTTATGACCTCGGGTGTCATCAATTCCTTTACGCTTCCTGCAAGCAGAGCTATTCCTCCCTCATACAGAAGTACAGGTATGGCAGCAAAGGCAACTCCGATCCCCATAGTCGATGCAAGGATAATAGACACTATGAAGTCCAGAACCGACTTTGCAAAGAGAGTTTCGTGATTTCCCGTAAGCCCTGATTCAACTGCTCCAAGGATCGCCATCGCGCCAATACAATACATCAGGGATGCAGTCACAAAGCCCTTGGAAAAGGTCGAATCCTTTTGTCCAAACTTACTCTCCAGGTTTCTTCCAAGATTCTCCAAGCCTGAGTCTATGTTTATCCACTCTCCTATGATCGTTCCCAATACAAGACTTGCAAGTACAAGGATCACGTTCTGCATCTCAAGTGCACTCATAAGACCTAGCACTATTACTGCAAGGGATATTCCATCCATTATGGTATTTGTGTAGGATTCTTTGATCCCTTTCTTCAAAATCAAACCGATCAATGCCCCAAATAATATTCCGAGGCTGTTAGCAATTGCACCAAGCATTCTATCACCTGACCATTCTTTATAGTTTATTAATACAATGATACAGTAAAATGCTTCGATGCGCTAGAGAAATCAGTGAATAAGTAATAGTGAAAAGTGAATAGGTTAACTATTCACTGCCGAGAGGCACTATAAAGCTCTTAGTCCAGTCTGGCATGGGTGGGTTCGTACCATCTGTAAGCATCTTCTGCCAGGCTTCGTCGGTTAGTCTTGTCGGATGAATAAACTCGTGGAAGCTGAATACAGCACCCCGGGTAAGATATACATCACCCTTTATTGGTACTGCTACGTATATCTCATATGCTGGTCCAACGCCTGCATGCATCATCCCGTCTCGTCCAACTGTGTGATAATCAGCAATAACTGCCATATTCTTATCTGTTTCCGAGGTGATCTCAAACCATCTCATGCCGTCTCCAGCGAATGAGCTTGTAAGGTCCTCCAAAATACCACCATATATCTTTATCCTGTCGTACTCCTCCTGAGTAAGAGGCTCTCCTGCAAGCTGTTTTTCTGTGGCAGTAACAAGGAAATCAAGCAGCCATTGGAATCTCTCCATTTTAATGTCTATCTCATCCACAGGGATGCCCCATGTCTTAAGGGATTCCCTTGAGTATCCGGTTAACCAGGAAAGTCTTTTGTATACCTCAAGGTTTGGTTCGATATACCCAATGCCCTCAACATATTCCTCCCCTCCCATCTCTGCTCCTGACTGCTTTCCGTAAAGCACAGTATCATGCTTAAGCTCGGACCATGAACCCAGTGCGGTGTTAAGGCTTTTATCGAGCCATGCGTCATTCTTCATGAAGTAGGGATATTCCTCTTTAGGATCCTCTATCAGTGCCTTCAGTACCCACATCCAGCCCGTATACATATTGTTTTTCCAATCCTTCTCCTCATAATTGGAGAACTCCTCTCTAAGCCTCTCCATCTCCTTGGGGTACTCAGCCCACTCCTGATTTATAGGGTTTTGAAGCTGCAGCTCCTTTGCTCTGTACGAGCCAAGGACAGCCATTACATCAAGTCCCGATGGTATAGGTCTTAAAACGGGATAGACCAGTTCCTGTATCATTTGAGCATCCATTACGTACCTTTGTCCCATGTACCTGAATTGCTTGCCGACAGGGTAATCGATGTCAGCATATCTTGCCTGTATCTTCGGTTCAGGCAGCTTCTCGATCTCCTTGTAGAAGGAGTCAAGCTTTGCTCCATCATTAATGTCCTCTACAGAAAATTCTTGTCCGTAGACTATTTTTGCTGCATCAATATATTCCATTATCCCCAGGTCATCAGAGTTTCCAACAAAGAAGGCCGTAGGCGAGTATATCTTTTGCCATGCCTCTAATATATCCTGGTTGTCGGCAGTGATTTTAGCCATAAGTATCGCTTGCTTAGTAAGATCCTCAAACCTGGTGTCCTTATCTTTATATAATGGCATCGGAGCTTGACCATACCACATCATCGAGAGGAAATAATCACCTAATGCCTCGCTTCTGGTATAATGTCCTCGAATCTGGTATTGGCTGTAGTCCAGCTCAAAGGGGAATATTGAGGACTTCTGAAATCCAGCTTTTGTTGTTATCTTCTCGTATTCCGCTACTATCATATCCATTGAATTTGAGCTTATCCCTGACGGAAGCTCCTGCTTTAGAAGTTTTTGGGCAACTCCAAAAAATGCAATGTTTTTCTCTTGGATGTTCTTTAAATCAGGGTCCTGTATTTGGTCTAAAAGCTTTATCGATTCCTCCAGCATCCTACCGGTCATTAGCTTAGAAAGACCTATCAAGTGCTTATCCTCAAGGGTCCTTAAGGTATAGTCATAGAAAATATGATACACCTGAAGCACAGAATCTGTAGTTATAAATGATGGAATGCTCTCATATTCATTATGTTCATAGATAAAAAACAACTGCTGTTCAGATGTTGGATTTACAAAGAACCCATTCTCTACTATCATAGATCTTTGCTCCGGACTCAATTCTGGAAACTTGTTTAGATTTATGATATTTGAGAGATCCTTCGCGACTACAAGCTCCATAGGAACTGCCGGTTCTTCAGGTGTAGTCACCGCTGGCTCCTCTATCGGTTCAGGAACATCTGCCGGATCTTTATTGCTATGTCCGGATGTGCACGCACTCACCATAAGCGACAGTGCCAGAGCCACTAATAATAACCTGTAATTACTGATATTCTTCATCAATACTCCCTCCATTCCAATTTTTCATCCCCTGGAAAAATTTTTGCTTTTATATTTTGGTTATGATCTGTTATCTCGATCAACAGCTCGCCTTTTTTCAGGTCCAGGCTCTTAATAGCCTGAACATCATCGGATTGAAGGTAGCCTTCAAACCCAAAGCCCCTCCATTTGTAACTATTTATGACCATACCCCTATCCTCAAGATATTCAGATGAGATTATTTCACAAATCCCATCGCCATCCAAGTCATAAAGGATAAAATCCTCAAATGGCTTGGAAAGTCTCGAACCTCTCCACAGCGGTGATATTTCTTCTCCATCAAAGCTGTATATAAAAGGCCGCTTAGCCATAACCTGATGCAGTGGCGACTCCTTGTATACCCCGATCGCGATGTCGTCGATCCCGTTTCCGTCCACGTCACCAGTCATCAGCTTCCATGGCTTCAATGCTGATGCATCCCATCTCAGACGCTCTCTTCTTCCGCCTTCCAGAGAATATATTATGATCTCCGTCCCATATTTCTGCCATTTTCTTCCCTTAAGTACAACCAGATATTCCTCGTCTCCTCCAGTAAGTCTTCCAGTACTGAAATCCTTTGTGTCATCTAAAAGGAACCCTGCAAAAAACAAAAAAAGGAGAATCAGTACAAGAATCTTCATGGCGCGAAAATACTTATCCATACTGCTCCCTCCTTTATATTCAGTTTGATTATATCAATTGCACTTAAATGATTGGTTACGATTGGGTGACAATATTACTTGCCAATACCTAACTCCCTGGCATAGTAGAACAGATATTGCTGAGCATAGCCAGCAAGGCTTCCAAAGAGCTTCTCTCCCGATTCCTCAAGCTCTTTTTTTGTGGCAGGGCGCTTGAAGTAGAAGTATTCCATTACCCTCTTGACCCAAACATCCACCGGAAATGCCTCTCCCTTGTCGAATGCAAATAAAAGTATACAATCGCTTACCTTCGGTCCTACTCCTGGAAGTGTTGTAAGAAGCTGCTTGGCATCCTTATGCTCGATGTCGAATATGCAGGTAGTATCAAACTCTCCGTCTGCTATCCTCCTGCTTACCTCCCTCAACCTGTCTGCTCTGAAGCCCACCCTGTAGATCTCTCTAATATATTCCTCGGACTTCTCAGCAAGTGCTTCGGGATCAGGGAAACTGTAATGGTCTCTTCCCTTATAGGTACAAATGTATTCTCCAAGATCAGATGCGATGGTTTCAACTGCTTTCTTGATCCGAGGTATTTGATTGTTGGCAGAAATAATGAAGGAGATGATCGTCTCGTATGGGTCCTGGTTCAACAGTCTCATACCATAGCCGAAGCCGATCGCTTCTTTAAGGATTGGATCCACCGAAAGCTCATTCTTTATGCTTCCATAGTCTCTGTCCAAGTCGAAGTAATGATGCCAAAATGTCCTCCAATCATCTTCTCTGACCCTGTCTACGTATAGAGTCGATCCCTCCTGCAGGAAGTTTGCTACCCTCCCGCCTGCAATAGTAGTATAGCTTCCGTCCTCCTCCAGGTACCACCTGAAGCATTGTCCGCATTCAAATATATGTGTTATGTTGAAGTGTTCAAGGTTCTTTAAGATCAGCCTGCTGCCCGATTGCTCCAATGTATAGTTCATTTATAGTCTCCTTGGTTGTTTGATAAGGATATTATACTATAAAAAGTTGGTAAGTTGGAAGAGTTGGACAGTTGGTAGGCGACTTTTGGTCATAGTGAACAGTAATAAGCGAATAGTGGGGGCGACCATTGATAAAAAGAAGAAAGATCCTTCACTGTCGTTCAGGATGACATTCAAAACGGTCATTCTGAGCTTTAGCGAAGAATCTTGCTCTTGCATTCTACTTTTTAATATTTTTAATTGTGCATTGTGATCTGTGAATTGTGAATTATGCTGTTCTTCTCTATTGAGCTAGTAATTAATACCAACCTCTCAGCTTCATTGCAGTTGCAACCTTCTTGACTGAGTGCATGTATGCTGATTTTCTCATTGATACCTTGTACTCTTCCTTGATCTTCCAAAGGTCGTTGAAAGCGTTGACCATTGCGATCTCTTCTTTCTCTTCAACTTCTTTCTCGCTCCAGTAGTATCCGTAGAGGTTTTGTACCCACTCAAAGTAGGAAACAGTTACTCCACCAGCATTTGTAAGTATGTCTGGAGTTACAAGGATTCCGTTCTTCTCAAGAATCTCATCAGCTTCTGGAGTTATAGGACCATTGGCTGCTTCTGCTACTAGTTTAGCCTTGATCTTGCCAGCGTTCTCAACTGTTATTGCATTCTCAAGAGCTGCAGGGATCATTATGTCAACTTCAAGTGCCCAGAACTCATCAAGTGAGATCATCTTTGCTTTTGGATAGTTAACAAGATTTTTATGCTCTTTTACCCAAGCTGCCATTTCAGCATAGTCTAATCCGTCTGGGTTGTAGATTGCATATGTTCCAACTTCTCTTGCCCACTCACCAAGTGCAACTATCTTAGCTCCAAGTCTTTCAACGTTTTTAACTGTAAAGCTTCCAACGTTGCCAAAGCCTTGAATAGCAACTGTAGCATGCTTTATATCGATACCAAGCTTCTTAGCTGCTTCTCTTGTTACAACAGCAACTCCAAAGCCTGTAGCTTCGTTTCTTCCAAGTGATCCGCCCCACTCAACTGGCTTACCAGTAATAACTCCAGTGTTCATTGAGCCTGTAAGCTTGCAATATTCATCTACCATCCAAGCCATGATTTGACCGTTGGTATTTACGTCTGGTGCAGGGATATCTATTTTCTCGCCAAGATACTTATAGAGGCCTTGTATGTAACCTCTTGATAGTCTTTCCAATTCGCCTTGTGACAGGGTTGATGGATCAACGATGATTCCACCTTTGCCTCCGCCGTAAGGAATACCAGTTACACAGCACTTGAAGGTCATCCAGATGGATAGAGCCTTTACTTCGTCAGCATGTACTCCGGGATGAAAACGTATTCCACCTTTACCTGGTCCAACAGCATCTGAGTGCATTGATCTGAAGCCTTTGAATACCTTAACAGTACCGTCATCCATCTTTACAGGAATGGAAAGCTCAATAACTCTCTTGGGCTCTTTAAGAAGCTCGTATACTGATGGCTCTAATCCCAGGGCATCGCATGCGTCTTTAACTTGCTTCTGCGCATTCTCCAATGGATTTAGAATTTCCTTTGACATAAATTAACCCCCTTTAATTTAGCTGTGGGCAAAACCCCACAAAGACTATTAATCTCGACAAAATTATATCATAGGGAAAAATTAATAGCAACCTCATAAATGAAGTTGCTACTTAAGTCATGCTCTTGTTTAAGCCTTCTTATCCTCCAGTGCTTTCAGGAAGTATGAAAGAATAAATAAGCTTTCATTCAACCTTACATTCTCTACAACGACGTTATTCGGGACAATAAGGTCTGTAGGTGCAAAGTTCCAAATTCCCTTGATCCCTGATTTGATATATATGTCTGCTATTGCCTGTGCACTTTCCTTCGGAGTCGTTATGATACCAATTTCAACATTATGTTCCTCAATGAACTGCTCTATGTGGTCCATATCTCTTATCTCGATATCTCTGATCCTAAGTCCGATCACCTTAGGATTCCTGTCAAATAGAGACAGTACTTTAAAACCTGCGTCCTCAAATCCTTTGTAGTTAGCTATAGCCTGTCCAAGATTACCAGCCCCGACTACAACAGCATTGTACTTAGTGTCCAAACCAAGGATCTTACCCAGCTCCCTATGAAGGTCCTCTACATTGTAGCCATACCCCTGCTGCCCAAAACCACCAAAATTATTCAAGTCCTGCCTTATTTGAGAAGCAGTAAAGCCTGTAAGCACGCTCAATTCCTGAGATGATATCCGACTTATCCCCTTATCGATCAGCTCTGTTAAATATCTGTGGTATTTAGG
>CAZHLQ010000275.1:0-6429 GCA_964533235.1 uncultured Gudongella sp.
GAACAATGACGGGTTCTGGGAATTTGAAGGTAAGTTCTGGAAACCAGTTATAACTGATGAATTTGAAGTAAGTCTTCCAGATGACGCCTCCGTTTGTGAGGATCCAGAGACCTACCATAATTTCTCCAACCGATGCCATACTGATGAAACAGCGTGGATGTTTGGTGACCTGGGATTCATTGAGGATCTTGGACTTACCTCAAACAACTGGGGTTGGAGCCTTTCTGTAGGAATACCAAACGATCCTGAAGAACGACAAACTTTCACTCAAGATATTTATGCTGGTGCTGCACAAGGTGACATCACCAAGGGATACCTAATAGGGACAGTTGAAATTACATGGAATGGCATTGGTTTTGAATTTGACTATGATTTTGAAGATGGTGTTGTAGTAGTTGATCCGAAGGTTTGGGTTGGAAATACTGCATTACCAATGTTTAAGGGTGTCATGACCAATGCCCCTGGTAAACTGATTGTAGATCCTAATATTGACTACACTAAAGATGTATTTGTGGCAATTCACTGCGAAGCTTATGTACCTTGTGAATTTCCACATGCTTTAGAATTATCTCAATAAGCTTTAGAAGAGAGTCCGGATTTCCGGACTCTCTTCTATTTAGCATTCAAAACCTTCTCTATAAACACCTTAACCATTTCAGGATCAAACTGGGTGCCAGCATTCTTCTCAAGCTCAGCAATAGCCTCCTCTGTAGTCATCTTCATTTTATAAGGTCTATCCCCCGTCATTGCCTCATACGAGTCAGCTATAGCAAGTATCCTGGATAATATGGGGATCCTGTCTCCTCTTGCACCCATAGGATAGCCCATTCCATCCCATCTCTCATGGTGGTAGAGTATAGCTCTTGCGTGGAAGGAGTAGCCCTCCACTCCTTTAAGGATCCTGTAGCCTATTGCAGGATGATGCTTTATTTCATCCCACTCAGCAAGTGTAAGCTTGTCCGGCTTATTTAGAATGCTTTCTGAAATTGATATCTTCCCAATGTCATGCATATATGCAGCCTCTTTGAAGCCTACGAGTCTGTCGTCGCTCAAACCCGCTTCCTTCGCCAAGGCAAAACCAAGCTGTGCGACTCTTTCAGCATGTAGCTTTTCATATGGAGTCTTGGTGAATATGATACTAAGAAATTTATCTAAAGCTGCCTGTTTCCTCATTCTTGCGAACTGTACCTTGTCATGGTACATGGAGTTGTCAGCTTCTCTAATGATATCTGCAATGTTCTGAGAAACCTCAGTCTTGATTGCTATTCCAACTGACAGCGACAGGACCATTGGCTCAACTCTTGCCTCTGAGGCTTCCCTCAGTATCCTTTCTTTGACCCTCTCTGCAGCCTCTCTATTTGTTTTTGGTAAATAGATCGCAAACTCGTCCCCTCCTGCTCTACCAAGGATATCCCCATCTCTGCAGCTTCTTCTCAACACATTTCCTACCTCTCTGAGAAGATCGTCTCCTCCTAAATGGCCAAAGGCATCATTGGTTAGTTTGAGATCGTTTACATCTATCGCCAATACCGCAAGTGGTAATGAAGATGAATTATCAAGTCTTCTTAGTTCTTTTTCGAGGTATCTCCTGTTAAACAAACCAGTCAGGTGATCCAGATAACTTAGAGATTCCTTTTCCTTCATCTCCAGCTTTCTTTCGGTAATATCTCTTGTGAAGCATACCATAAGTCTCTTATCCTTATCGAGAAGAGTTACCGACACTTCAACATTATTGGTACTCCCATCCTTTCTCCTATGGATGGTGTCCAGCATAGTGGAGCCTTCCTGCATTATTTGACGAATATTTTCAGAAACACCCTCACTCCCAAATTTATCATCAATATTCCTAATGTTCATCCCAATCAGTTCATCTTTTTCATAGCCAGTCATTTCACAAAAGGATTCATTTACTTCTACAATATTTCCATTCATCTCAAGAATGCTGAACCCTTCCTTTGTGGTTTCAAGAATAGTAGAAAGATAACTTTCTCTTTCCACTAATTTTTGCTCCATCAGCTTTTGTTCGGTAATATCTCTTCCTATGCCAAGTATTCCAACAAGCTCACCCTTATTATCATATTGAGCAGTTTTTATGGAATGTACGTAAATCCTTCTTCCGTCAGGATACTGCACCCATTCCCCAAACTCGAATGGCATCCCAGAATTAGTAATATTCTTGTCCATTTCTACGTAAAACTCAGCTTCTTCTTTTGGGTACAGCTCGAAATCAGATTTTCCAATAACCTCTTCCTTGGTTTTTCCTCTCAGCTCAAGATACTTTTTATTGCACATCAAGTAAACTCCCTCTGTACTTTTAAAAAATACGATATCCGGGAGTGAATCAAGAACTGAATCAAGTGAATTTAATACATGCTTGTACCGTAATAGTTTAGGCGTCATATTACCAACTCCACATTTTATTTTTTACAAGCCACGGTTATGTTCTGATAATCGAAATGAACACATGCGTACTTATTATACATTATCAGTATATAATTGGCAATAAAACAATTACACTAAAATGACTGATTTCCAATATGTTTAAGATGTCAGTATATTTAATAAAATTGACGTTTACGACTTGTCATTCATGCAAGGAGATTATTCCTTTGGTAAAAAATAAAGCCCTGAATTCAGGGCTTTTAAGGTTCTTCTATTTGAAATAATCGACTCCGGCCTCGAACAGCCTCTGATCCTTATTTCCAGGTATGTTTATATATATCCCCTCCGACCATCTTTCAGAATGTCCCATTTTACCTAAAATACGTCCGTCAGGGCTTGAAAGTGACTCAACTGCGTACAATGATCCGTTTGCGTTAAAGGTCCCGTCATAGGTAGCTTTCCCATCCAGATCTACGTATTGAGAAGCTATTTGGCCGTTTCTGATTAGATCAGCCAGAGTTTCATCTTCTGCCACAAATCTTCCCTCCCCATGGGATAAAGGAAGTGAGTAAATATCTCCTACAGAGGTATATGCAAGCCACGGAGACAGTTTGGATGATACTCTTACACTCTGCAACTGCGAAATATGCCTCCCTACTTTGTTGAAGGTCAGTGTGGGAGCATTCTCATCCAGCTCCTTTATCTCTCCATAAGGGAGAAGCCCAAGCTTTATTAGAGCCTGGAAGCCGTTACAGACTCCAAGAACAAGCCCATCTCTGTTCTTAACAAGATCCATCACAGCCTCTGAGAGGTATAGATTCCTGAAAACTGCAGCTATGAATTTTCCCGATCCGTCAGGCTCATCTCCTGCACTGAAGCCGCCCGGTATCATCATGATCTGACTGTTCTTTATCTCCTTAGTCCATTCCTTGATCGTCTCCTGAATATCCTCAGAATTTCTGTTTCTGAATACACCTATGGTCCCAATAGCTCCGGCTCGTTGAAATGCCCTCAATGAATCGTATTCGCTGTTAGTACCTGGAAATGCCGGTATGAATACTCTAGGCCTTGCAATACTAATTCCTTTATAGGGTACTACCTTGGCTTCACTGGTAAGAGTAGTTATTTCTCCGTCTGAATCCAGTTTTAGCGGGAACACACCCTTAAGTGTGTCCTGCCATTCAGTTGAAAGTTCTGAAATACTCACTGTTTGCCCACACCAGCTTAAGCCGTCCTCTCTCAAAGTAACCCCCAGGGGTCTTAGAATTTCCGGCACATCATAATTTTCGTCAATATCAAGTTCAAGGATTATGCTTGCTGTTTTCTTATGGAACATATCATCCAGACTGTATCCATCCTCGAAGGAGAATCCAATTCTATTTCCGAAGCTCATCTTCGCTACTGCGGCAGCTATCCCTCCATGAGAAACAGTTTTTGCCGCTAAAACCTTCCCTTCCAGGACAAGCTTACGAATAAAAGCATACACCTCCTTAAGCTTTTCAAAATCTGGAAGATCATTGGCATCTAATGATACATCGGCAAGGTATACACTTGAGCCTTGCTTTTTAAATTCAGGTGAGATGATATTTTTTGTTGAATCCGTTACTACTGCAAATGCAATTAGCGTCGGTGGTACCGATAGCTCACCAAAGGACCCTGACATGCTGTCCTTACCACCTATTGCAGCTATCCCCAGCTCAGCTTGAGCAGTATAAGCTCCTAATAGTGCGCTGAAGGGTTTGCCCCACTTGACCGGATCCTTTCCCAGCTTCTCGAAATATTCCTGCATGCTTAGCCTTATTTTCTTATAGTCACCGCCCATAGCTACGATTTTTGAAACTGCCTCAACAACTGAAAAAGCTCCCCCATGGAAGGTGCTCCATTGGCTTATATAAGGGTCAAAGCCAAATGTCATGAGGCTGCAGGTATCAGTTTCTCCTTCGAGGACAGGTATCTTTGCGCACATACCCTCGATTGGCGTCATTCTGTACTTACCTCCGAATGGCATTAATACGGTTGATGCTCCAACAGTATTATCGAATATGTGGTTCATGCCCTGCTGAGAGCAGACGTTTAGATCCTGCATTGCTTCCAGCAAGCCATCTCTGAAGGTATGGAATTTTTCGGTAATTCTATTCCTATCAGCTGATTTCACAGTAACCTTGGCTTTTTGACCAGCTCCGTTTGTGTCAAGAAAACTCCTTTTGATATCTAGTATATTCTTTCCTCTCCACTCCATCACAAGTCTACCTGTATCGGTAACCTCTGCGACAACAGTTGCCTCAAGGTTTTCCTGACTGCAATGAGCTTTGAAGCTCAGTAGATCCTCAGGCGAGATCACTACAGCCATTCTCTCCTGAGATTCTGATATAGCCAGTTCAGTACCATCCAGGCCTTCGTATTTCTTCGGAATTACATCAAGCTTTATATGAAGGCTGTCAGCAAGCTCCCCGATTGCAACAGAAACACCGCCTGCTCCAAAATCATTGCATTTCTTGATCAATCTTGATAGCTCAGGATTCCTGAATAATCTCTGAAGCTTCCTTTCCTCAGGGGCATTACCCTTTTGGACCTCAGCTCCTGACTTAGCTAATGACTCCTCAGTGTGTGCTTTCGAAGAACCTGTTGCGCCACCGATACCATCCCTTCCTGTCCTTCCTCCTACAAGAAGAACAAGATCACCCTTTATTGGTTTAAGCCTTACTACATTGTCTTTTGGAGCTGCTCCGATTACAGCACCTACCTCCATCCTCTTGGCAATATATCCTTGATGATATACCTCTGTCACCTGGCCAGTCGCAAGGCCAATTTGATTGCCATAGGAGCTGTAGCCTCTAGCTGCTTCTCTTGTGATTTTTCTCTGGGGAAGCTTACCAGGTAAGGTCTCCTCCATAGGCTGCCTTGGGTCTCCGCTTCCCGTTACCCGCATAGCCTGGTAAACATAGCTTCTTCCGGACAATGGGTCTCTTATTGCCCCACCGAGGCATGTGGCTGCTCCTCCGAAGGGCTCAACCTCTGTCGGATGGTTGTGAGTTTCATTTTTAAACATGAGAAGCCATTTCTCCGGTTTGCTATCTACATTTACCTCAATCTCAATGCTGCAGGCATTTATTTCATCAGATAGCTCAAGATCGTCAAGGTTACCTTTCAGCCTTTCTTCCTTAGCATTTATAGTGGCCAGATCCATTAACGTGATCGATTTAGTTCTCCCTATATTTTCTCTTGATTTAAGATATCTCTTAAACGCACTTTCAATTGCTTCTTTATAGGGTCCTTCCTCAAATTTGATCTCTTCAAGCTCAGTAAAAAAGGTTGTATGTCTGCAATGGTCAGACCAATATGTATCTATTACCTTTATTTCTGCGACTGAAGGATCTCTCCCCTCTTCATCCCTAAAATAGCTCCTGACCATCAAAATATCGTTATGACTCATGGCCAGCCCATTATCTGCTCTGAAGGCTTCTAACTTATCTTCACAAAAATTAATAAAACCCTCAAGGATCTCCACTTCATCGGGTTCACTTATCTCTTCTTCGAGTGAGACAGGTTGACCCATGGATGCTTCTCTGGAGTCGATGGGGTTGATACAGTAGTTCCTTATTTTGTTGTAGTCTTCTTGGGTCAAGTCTCCTTCAAGCAACAGTACCTTGGCTGTCTTGACTTTTGCTTCCATATCTCCTATAAGGATTTGGATACACTGGACCGCTGAATCCGCTCGTTGATCATACTGTCCGGGAAGGTATTCGATCGCTAAAACGCTTTCCTTTTTCTCCACCGGCAGTTTTTCATGGATAATGTCCACGTTGGGCTCTGATAATATCAGCTTGGTTATTTTCCCGTACTCTTCATCATTCCTGCAACTGAAATCGTATCTGTTGAGTATTCTAACCCCATTCAGATTTTTGAGGCCTAGTGCGTCCTTAAGCTCATGACACAGATGCCTGGCTTCAATGTCAAATCCATCTCTTTTTTCAATGTAAACTCTTTTAATGCTGGAAATTTGAATCATCTCCTTTCATCTTCACACAACAATATTATTTTATTAAG